>DASZPI010000852.1:0-1851 GCA_035550355.1 Pirellulales bacterium | reverse complement strand
TACTTTCGCATGCTCACGGGAATCGACCACGCGATCGCGCGCGTGCTGAAGGTGCTTGAGCAGCGCGGGCTGGCCGACAACACGATCATCGTCTACACGGCCGACAATGGTTATTACCTGGGCGACCGTGGCTTTCAGGGCAAGTGGTCGCACTTCGATCAATCGCTGCGCGTGCCGATGGTGATTTACGACCCGCGGCTGCCGCGCGAACAGCGCGGCCGCGTGATCGACCAGTTCGCGCTGAACGTCGATCTGCCGGCGACGTTCCTCGACTGGGCCGGCGCCGCACAGCCTGCCGCCTACGAAGGTCGCAGCCTGCGACCGTTGGTCGATGGCGAGCCAGTGAGCGACTGGCGGACGTGGTTCTTTTGCGAGCACTTGGACCTGGCGCCGACGCTGACCTGGGAAGGGGTGCGCAGCACAGCGTTCATGTACGCGCGGTACTTCGACCAACGGCCGATGTACGAGTTTCTGCACGACCTGCGCAGCGATCCGGATGAATTGGTCAACCTGGCCGGCGACCCGGCGCATGCCGATGAGCTGTCGCGAATGCGCTCGCTGTGCGATCGCGAAATCGACGCCCGTGGCGGATCGTTGCCGCCGCTCGAGCAGCGCAAGCAGCGCAAGGCCGAGCGAAAGCAAGCCAAGGCCAAGAACGCAGAGTAACTTGCCGAACCGGATCCCTCGCTGTTCGTGAAACGGCGCACGAAGGCGGATCAGGGCGAGGCGCGTGCCTTGCAATCGATCGGGTATCACGGCTGGTCCTGCTTGCGGCGGCTCGACGGTTGATGCTCGCGGGCGTCAGTTTTTTCGCAGTCGTTAAAGTCCGCGATTGATCTAGCAGTTTCTCGCTGCGCACGACGTGAAAAATTGTTGCGAGTTTCCCAGCCATCGCTACATTGAGAATCGCTTTTTCGCTTGCGGACGTTCGATTCCGCATATCGGGCATCGCCAAGGGGACTCGTTTATGCAGCGGATGACGGCGGGATTGCGCGGTCGTTGGAGCAAGCGCTCGAAGCAGGACCAACAGGTCGACACCTTTCGGGCGCCGCGGTTCGAATCGCTGGAAGCTCGGCAACTGCTCAGCGCGACGCCGGGCACCGAGGTGTACGCTGATCCGACGACCGATTTCGTCTCGGTCGATGCCACGCGTGGACCGTCAGGACTGTCGCCCGCGCAGGTGCGCCAGGCGTATGGCATTAGCTCGATCAGCGGCGGTCTGAACGGCGCCGGCACCACGATCGCGATCGTCGATGCCTACAACGATCCGAACATCGCCAGCGATTTGAAAGCGTTCGACAAGCAGTTCGGGCTGGCCGATCCGCCGAGCTTTAAGATCGTCAACCAAAACGGCGGCAGCGCGTTGCCGGCGGGCAACACGGGCTGGGCAGGCGAAATTGCCTTGGATGTCGAGTGGGCCCACGCCATCGCGCCCGGGGCGAATATCTTGCTGGTCGAGGCGACCAACAATTCGATGACCAACCTGATGGCCGCCGAAGACTACGCCCGCTCGGCGGCTGGCGTGGTCGTGGTTTCGAACAGTTGGGGCGCCAGCGAGTTCTCGTCGGAAAGCATCTACGACTCGCATTTTGTGACTCCCGCCGGCCACAATGGCGTGACGTTCACCGTCAGTGCCGGCGACAGCGGAGCGCCTGCCGAGTATCCGTCGGCATCGCCGAATGTGCTGTCGGTGGGTGGCACGACGCTCAAGCTCACCTCCAGCGGCGCGTGGTCGAGCGAGACGGTGTGGTCGGGCGGCGGCGGCGGCATGAGCAAGTACGAAGCCAGCCCCGCGTACCAAAGCGGACTAGGGTATGCCAAGCGCGCCACCCCCGACGTGACGTACGACGC
>DASZPI010000851.1:0-4475 GCA_035550355.1 Pirellulales bacterium | reverse complement strand
CGGCCTTGGGCGCGTTGCGCGCGCGGCTGGGCAAGGAGCTGGCCCTGTTCGACCCGGCCGAGATGCATTTTGCCTGGGTGCTCGATTTCCCGCTGTTCAGTTACAACGAGGAAGAGAAACGCTGGGACGCCGAGCACCATCCGTTCTGCGACCCCGTGCCCGAGGACGTGCCGTACTTCGACACCGATCCCGGCAAGATCCGCGCGCAGTCGTACGACCTGGTGATCAACGGCAACGAGGCAGCCAGCGGCAGCGTGCGTATCCACGACGCCGGAGTGCAGCAAAAAGTGTTTGACCTGCTGGGCATCCAGGCCGAGGAGGCCGAGAAGCGTTTCGGCTGCCTGTTGGAAGCCCTGCGCTATGGCGCCCCGCCACACGCGGGCATCGCCCTGGGCTTGGACCGTTGGGTGATGATGTTCACCGGCACCGACAGCATCCGCGACGTGATTGCATTCCCCAAAACGCAACGCGCTGCCGACCTGATGACCGGCGCCCCCAGCGATGTTGACGCCCGGCAGTTGCGCGACCTGCACATTCGCACGCAACTTTAGCGTTCGGCGCACGGCGTGCAGCGGTCGATCGGGCAATGTCCTTTCGATGAGCCATACGCCATGACCCTGCTGGAATTCGTCGTGCTGCTGTTCGTCGCCGGCATTTGCGGCAGCATTGCCCAGGGGCTGGTCGGCTACTCGCGGACCGGTTGCCTGGGGAGCATCGCCTTGGGGTTCATCGGCGCGCTGCTGGGGCGCTGGCTGGCCGTACAGATGGATTTGCCTGAGCTGTTCACCGTGACCGTCGGCGATCGCCCGTTTCCGGTGGTTTGGTCGATCATCGGAGCATCGATCTTTGCGGCGCTGTTGAGCTTCGTCGCCCGTGGTTCACGGCCGATCGACGAGTAGCGGCGGCCACGATGCGAGCTACGGCGATTGATTTGCCGCTGCTGAACCTGTGAATCGCCCGCGCGGCCGCGGCTAGTTTCCCGGCGTTTCAACTGTTATTATCAGTGGGCCTGGACGTGTGTTCTCATTTATCCATCGTGGCGGAAACCAGCTCATGGCGCGTAAAGTTCTCAACCGTAAAGAATTGCGACGCGAAAACGAAGCGGCCGAGGTAGCCGAGGCCGCCGCGCCAAAGGCCGCCAAAAAGGCACCCGCCAAGCGGAAGACGCGCGCCAAGACTGCCAAGGAAGTGCGGCTCAAGGCATTTTGGGGCGTGTTCAACCAATCGCTCAAGCGCGTGGCGCTGTTCGAGTACAGCGAACGGAAACAGGCTGACAAGAAGGCGGCCGAACTAACCGCGGCGCAGAAGACGCCGCACTTTGTCCAGCCGGTCAAAGAAGTGATTGCCGAATAGGCGCCCACTCGCCTCGGGCCCGCGATCATGGCCACGCAACAAGCCGACATCTACAGCCGCTGGCTGGGGATCACCGAGACTGCTCGGCCGCTGAACCATTATCAGCTGCTGCGACTTAAGCAGTTCGAAGACGACACGGGCAAGATCCGCAGCAACTACAACAAGATGAGCGCGCACGTTCGAAAGTATCTTTCGACCGAGTACGCTGATCGCGCGCACGGGCTGTTGAACGAGCTGACCCGCGCGATGCTCTGTCTGACCGACTCGCGGCGCAAGAGCGACTACGACTCGTCGCTGGGCCGCACCGGCAGCAGCAGCGAAACCAAGCATCGTTCGCTCGAAGAAATCCTCGTGGGACGCAAGCTGGTCGAGCCCGAAGCCCTGGCCAAGGCCAAGAACCTTGCCAAGGCAATCGGCGTCGACCTGCGCGACGCGCTGATCCAGCAGAAGGCGACGACTCCCGAAATTGCCGCGCAAGCGTTGGCCGAGTCGCAAGGGCTGTCGTACGTCGACCTGCTCGAAATGTCGTTCGACATCGAGTTGCTGGGCAAAATGCCCGCCAGCCTGGCGCGGCAGCACTCGGCCGTGCCGATCATGATCGACCAGGAGCGGGTGCTGGTGGCGTCGCCGAATCCGATCTCGACCGAGCTGGAAGACCAGTTGCGTTTGCGTATCGGATTGCCGGTGCGCCCCGTGCTCTGCACGCCGGGGGCGATCCACGAGATCGTCAACCGCTACTATCCGCGCGAAGCAGCCGCCCGCGAACTGGGCCTGACCGCCGGCGGTGCCGCGGCCGACGAGGATGCCGAGAACCTTTCGCCCGAGGAACTAGCCGAGCGAAAGAAGGAACGGCTCAAGCTGACCGGCGTGGCGTTTGCGCTGACGTTTGCCGGCAGCGTGGTCACCATCCAGATCATGGGCTCGATGTCGCGCGCGTTGATGAACGTAGCGCTTTGGAAGCAATACAGCGTGGGCCTGCTCTGCGGATTGATTGTCGCCGGAATCACCTTTGCGGTGAAAAAGAAGTAGCCGATCGCAACTCGACTGCTTGCGCAACGATTTCATGCGCCCCGCAATCAAAGGAGTGCGCCGTGATGAACGTGCAACCGCTCGTCGAGACCGTGCGGGCCATGCTGGCCGACGGCAAAGGTCTGTTGGCCATGGACGAGAGCACGCCGACGTGCAATAAGCGGTTCGCGGCGCTGGGCATTCCGCAAACGGTCGAGTACCGGCAAGCGTATCGCGAGCTGATCGTCAGCGCGCCGGGGCTGGGCGAGGCGATCAGCGGCGCGATCCTGGTGGACGAAACCATCCGCCAAACCACGCGCGACGGCACGCCGATGGTCGAGATGCTGCGCCGTGCGGGGATCGTGCCGGGCATCAAAGTCGACGCAGGCGCCAAGCCGCTGGCCGGCTTCCCGGGCGAAAAAGTCACCGAGGGGCTCGACGGGCTGCGCGAGCGATTGGCCGAGTATCGCAAGCTGGGCGCACGGTTCGCCAAGTGGCGCGCGGTGATCACGATCGGCGCCGGCCTGCCGACGGCCGGCTGTCTCGAGGCCAATGCCCATGCCTTGGCGCGTTACGCGGCCCTGTGCCAGGAGGCCGAGTTGGTGCCGATCGTCGAGCCCGAGGTGCTGATGGATGGCGATCACTCGATCGACGCCACGTTCGACGCCACGCGCCGCGCCCAGCAGGCGGTGTTCGAGCAACTGTTCGCCCAGCGTGTCGAGCTGCGCGGGATGATTCTCAAGCCGAACATGGTGGTCGCCGGCAGCGACGCTGCGGAGCAGCCGAGCGTCGAGCGCGTGGCCGAGGCGACCGTGGCCGAGTTGCTGAGCGTGGTGCCGCCGGCCGTGCCGGGGGTCGCGTTTCTGTCGGGCGGACAGTCGGCGGAGCTCGCATCGGCGAGGTTGAACGCGATGAACCAGAAGCACCGCTGCCGGCTGCCGTGGGTGGTGACGTTCTCGTACTCGCGCGCGATTCAGCAACCGGCGCTCGAGCTCTGGAAAGGCCAGGCCGCCCATGTCGCCGCGGCGCAGCGGGCGCTCGTGCACCGGGCGAAATGCAATGCCGCTGCCCGCCGAGGCGAATACACGGCGGCGATGGAAGCCGGCGCCTAGCCCGTGAACGTGCCTGAGCGCCGGGCAACGGGCCTGGCTTGGAAACTTCTCTAGCCCAGGTACTTCTGCAAGCGCTCGAGCGTTTCGGGGCGCGCGAGTTCCGCCTTGCCGAAACCTTGCTCGCCGCCGGCCCCGACCGACGCCGCCTGGTGGTCGGGGTAATTGGTCACGAGCATCACCGGAACGTCTTTGATCGCGTCGTCGGCCTTGATGCGCTTCAGGATCTCGATGCCGTCGGAATAATCGGCGTCGAGCTTGCGGTTGATGAGCACCAAGTCGAACTTGTGCTCGTGCAGCTCTTCAAGCGTGTCGTTCATGCCGTGCGTCTGCACCACCTCGGCGCCGAACCTGCCTTCGACCAGGCGACGAATCGCCGCGTGATCGGGAACGCACTGGCCCACATCGAGTACGCGTTTTTTGATTTGCATGCCAAAGAGTACCGCAAAAAGCGTGCGCAATCTTTTAGCCCCCGGCCGCTCGCCGGGCTCGTGCGCGTTCCAGCTCGCCGTCGGGGCGTCGATCGATCAGCCGCCGTGGGCTACCGCGGTCTTCGGACAAACCGCGGACCAGCGCCCGTCAGCTAATGCGTGGACGCTACCGGATCGTGACGTTCGAAGTGGCAACTACTTGCCGGCATCGCTGGCGATCGCAAACAGGTGGTCCTTGTTCGCAATGAACAACGTGTTGTTCGCCACGACCGGCGTGCTGTACACGCTGTTGCCCATGTCGATCTCGGCAATCACTTCCTTCTCGGCCGATTGCTTGAACACGGTCAACTTGCCTTCTTCGTCGCCGACATAGACTTTGCCGTCGACCACCATGGCCGAGCCCCAGGTGGCGGCGAACAGGTCGTGGGTCCAGTGCACCTTGCCGGTTTTCGCGTCGAGGCAATGGAACAGCCCGCTGAAGTCGGGAATGAACAGCAGGCCATCCTTGACGGCTGCCGTGGCGCAGGTGCTGTGCATTGTTTCTTCGAACGAGACCTTGCCGTTGCCGTCGCTG
>DASZPI010000850.1:0-2368 GCA_035550355.1 Pirellulales bacterium | reverse complement strand
AGGGCAGGGGGGACGGTCGAGCCGGCAGGCAGCGGGATGTCGAGCTTCACGTTCGCGATGCCGCTCTTGTCCTTCTTCTGCATGTAGGTTCGCGCGAGCCTGGCGACTTGCGCCTCGCTGGGCCAGAACGTGGCGTCGTTCATTCCCAAGGGCTCGAACAGCCGCGTGCGCATGAAATCGTAGTACGACATGCCGCTGAGCACTTCGATCAGCCGGCCCGCGACGTTGAGGCTGACATTCGAATATTTGAACCGCGTGCCAGGGTCGCAGTCCATCGGCGCGGCCGTGAATCTGGTCACGTCATCGGCCAGCGAGACGTTGCGCGTCTTGACATCGGCCATGCCGTGCGTGTGGCTGCACAGCTCGCGGACCGTGACCGGATGGCTAGGCTTGCGCGCGCGCGTCTTCTCGTCATCATCGGCGACGACCAGCTTTTTGAACTCGGGCAGGTATTTTTCCACCGGATCGTCGAGGCTGAGCTTGTCCTCGTCGACGAGCATCATCAACGCCGCTCCGGTCATCGACTTGGTCATCGACGCGATCCAGAACATCGCATCGAGCGTCATCGGAGTCTTGGTTTCGAAGTTGCTGTAGCCCACGCCGTCGCAGTACAGCACCCGGTCTTTCGTGGCGATCACTCCCACGACGCCGGCGACCTGCTTGTTGTCGACAAACGCGCGGAGGGCGCGGGTGATGGCGTCGTTGGGAACACGCGGGGGCTCGGCAACAACCGTTGGCGCGAGCGAAGCGAATAGCAGCAGAGCGGCGACGAACGAATTGCGCATGGCGGCCTCGGCAAGCGAAACGTTGTGCAGAGCGTGCGATGGGCCGATTGTACCATCGCGCGCAAAGCGCCGCGCTATTCGAGGCCCGACAATCCCGACAGGCCGATCGGCGAGCCGCCGACCATGCCCAGCCGGCTACGCGGCATGATCCGCGGCTCGAGCATAAAGTTGAAGCCGACGTTGTTTTTGTACGGGTCGGCCACGAAGTTGAAGCTCGACAGGAACGACTCGCCGATGCGCGTCAGGGCCAATTGGTTGCCGATCAGACCATTGCCCGACACGTCGTACGAGATGCCCAGCGACGAGATCCATTTCGGACTCATGCGGTAGTTATAGAACGCCGAGATCACATTGCTGGTCATCGGCCCGTTGAGCGAATACATGCCCAGGTAGATCTGGCCGCGCGGCGGACGAGTGATCGTGCAGGCGACGGTGACAATTTTCTGGCCGCCGCTGAAGAAGTCGAACATGCCATTGGACAAGATGGCGAACCGATCGCCGACGTGCCAGCGGTAGTCGTAGTTCACCAGGCCAATCAGCTGACCGAAGTCGTCGCGATTGGCGTTGGGGAAGATCGTGGCGCCGGCATCGAAGATCATCCAGTCGATCACGCGGCGGCGATCGGGCGGGCCGCGCTTCGTCTGCCAGCGCTGGCGAGCGTTGAGTCGCGCTGCGGTCAGGTCGCCGGCGATTTCCATCGACGGGCTGGCGACCATGCTGCCCAAGCCGCTGCGCAACGCGTACAGGCGCTCGTCGTATTTCGGCGGAGCAGGCGGGTTGAACGGGTACATGATCGCCGGCAGGCCGTAGGTGTTGAATCGCATGCGCCGGCGGAACGCCTCACCCGAGTCGTCGTCGACCGGGTCGTACAACGGCAGATCGGTGAGCGATTGGTTGGCGCCGGCGGCGTACACATCGGCATCGAGCACAATCTTGTGGGCGATGCCGTGCACGTTGAACAGGTTGCTTTCGACGGTCGGATCGACGCGCCAGAACGGCACGCTCGCCCGCACGCCGCCTTGACCGTACGCGCGACCGATGCTGTTGCCTTGCAGGTCTTGACCCCAATACGCCCCTTCGCCCAACGCGTAGGGGACGAACTTCACGGGCCCGAGCTCGAATGGCGCGTCGATCTCGTGCCGCGAGATCAGCCGCGCTCCCTGGCTGTTGACTTCCCACGGCAGGGGTTGCAGCTTGATTTCGTCGACCTGGTTCAGGGCGGGCATCGCTTCGACGCGCAGTTGTTCGTAGCCCAGCGAGGTGTGCTCGTGCCACGTGAGCCGATCGCCCAACAGCGGCGTGCCGAACATGAAATGTTCGCCGCGCGGGTAATGCTCGGTCTGCGTGAGAAACTGATTGGTGCGCGGGTCGGCCACGATGCTGTACGACATGTTGTCGACCAGCCGCTTCACCTCGATGCCGGTGGTGAAGTCCTTGTCGGTGTCCCACTCTTTTTCGTAGTACTGCTCGAGGAAGTTGCGGTCGCTGATGATCGACGCCTCGGCCGTGACGCGCCAACCATCGGCAAGGTACTGGCGGTGCCGCGCACGGATGCGATTCCGGCCGAGCGTTTCGGGGAGCAG
>DASZPI010000849.1:0-1816 GCA_035550355.1 Pirellulales bacterium | reverse complement strand
AACGAGCCGCAGTGGGAATAACCCCCCTGGTCGCCGAGCTGAAACACGGCATCGGGGCGATGGCTGGCAAGTTGCCGCCCGGCGGCATCGAATGCCGCAGCGTCGCAAGCCTCGAAATGTAAATCACCGACGACCGCAATCCGCTGAAAGTTCATTGAGCCAATTTTACGTTACCGAGACCCGCGGCGCGAACCCCAATTCAAAGCCATCGGGCTCGCGCCGCTAGCGCGGGGCTCACATTCCTGGCGGCACCGACTCGCGGTGCTTTGTCAGGTCGGTTTGATGCTCGCGCTCGAGCGAATGCTTCCATTGATCGAGGTCTTCGTGGATTGCCGTTTCGGCGTCGCTGCCCAGCAGCTTCGCGAGCGCGATTCCGGCCGCTCCCCCGACGGGGTTGTATTTCAGCTCGACATGCACCAGCGTCCGGTCGGCGTTGGGCAGCGACTCGAAATGCACCGAGCCCGCGGTGTCGACCACGCCACCGGGCAGCGATCGCCAACTGATGAGTTCGCCGTCGCGCTGGTTGATGATTTCAGCTTCCCAGGTGATAGGTGCTCCGAAGGGACCGCTGGCGGTCCAGCGCGACCGGCGATCATCCAATACTTCCACGCTTTGCAGGTGGCGCATCACGCGCGGCAGGTTCTCGAGCTTGCACCAAAACTGATACAGCTCCTCGGCCGGACGATCGACGGCAATCGTGCGTTCGATGCGCACTCCATGGTGCGCCGGCACGCCGCGCGCGGGGCTCGGCGCCTGAGTGCTCGTCCTGCCCAGCAGATCGTACATGTGGCAGTGGCCCGATAGGCCGCGGTACACCAGCGCCGCTCCGGCCGCGCCGAACACGAGCGCTCGCCACGGCAGCTGGCCGAGACCGTACACGGCCATCGCCGAACCAAGTGCGATACTCGCCAGCCGCTCGGGCTGGCCGACGTTGATCGACTGATGGCCGAGGTGCAGAGGCTGTCGCGCGGGGCGACCGCGCGACGCCACACTGCCAAAGGTCGGTTGGCGCATGAGATTCATCCTTTGGTATGAAGTTTACTTCTTCGACTTTTTCTTGGTGTTTTTCTTGCGAGTTTGTGCGGCCTTCTTTGCCGAAGCCGATCGAGCCGCCGCGGGGCGCGCTGCCGAGGCGCGGCCCCCTTTCTTGCCGCCCTTTTTGGCCGGCGCTTTGTTCACCTTTTTGCCGCGCCCCGAGCCGCTCTTTTTGCCGCCGCCGGTCATCTTGTTTACCGTGGCCCACGCCCGACGCTCGGCTTCTTTCTCGCCCACGCCGCGCGATTCGTAACCTTCTTCGATGTGCTCGGCTTGGCGTTCTTGCTTGTCGGTGTACTTCGATTTGTCGCCGCGTGGCATGGCAATGCTCCTCGTTCGGGAACGTTCATGCGATTTAATTGTTCGGCCGCGGTTGGTCCGATTAGCCCTGCAACCGCGACAATTCTATGTGCAAACGGCACATCATGTGCCAATTGTCCAGTAGCGGATGAACCTCAAAAGCACGCGCCCGACAGAGCGCGTGCGATCGACTGTTTGGCAAGATGAAAGGAGCCATTCCTCATGTTTCGCCATACTGCCGCGAATCGTCTCCATGGGAAGCCGGCCAGCCAACACTTTGGTTGGGAGAAGGCGGTTCCTCTGTTTCTGGCGGGCATTGCCGCGGCATTCTTCGTGCCGCGCGTCCGGCGCGTGGTCGGGACGACGCTGTCGACGTTGGCCGATTTATGCCTGCACGGATGTGAGTCCGGCGCGTGTGGCACTTGGGCTCCGCTGCGCGAACAGCCAGGTGCCGAGGTCGAAGCGAACCCCGTCGACGAAG
>DASZPI010000848.1:0-13786 GCA_035550355.1 Pirellulales bacterium | reverse complement strand
CGTGGCGATGCAACGGCCGAAGAAGACGACGCGTTAAGCACGGCCAGCGCCTGAGCAGCCACGCTGTCGTACCGACGTATACGATCGGTTCAGATCTGCAAGGCGGGCAGCCTCGGTCATCGTTTCTTGCATTGCAGTCCGGCAGTCTCTAAAATTGGCAAGCTGAGAATGAATCTCAATTACAGTTTCCTTGCCGCACCGTCGGATTCCAGCCGCGATGAACGAACTCGTGCCGCTTTCGGTGCTTCGGGCAGGGGAGACCGCCCAAATTGGCATGGTGCTGGGGAGTCCGGATGCTGTGCACCGGCTTGAAGAGATCGGTTTGCGCGGCGGTACTCAGATCGAGATGGTCCAGACAGGTAGTCCGTGCATTATTCGTCTCGATGGCCAGAAGCTGTGCTTTCGCTCCGACGAGCTGCTGAGCGTCCTTGTGCGACCGGGATGCACCGCGTGAGCGACCTTGGCGAGCTGCGCGTGGGTGGTCGAGCGCGCGTCGAACGGATTGTCGGCAACGACGAGGTGAGCGTCCGATTGATGGAGATGGGAGTGTTGCCCGGGGTGGAGCTAAAACTCTTGGGCTGCGCGCCGCTGGGCGACCCGTTGGAGCTGGAATTGCGCGGCTATCGGCTGAGCGTGCGCCGCAGCGAAGCCCGCCGAATTGAGATCACACCCCTGTAACGTATCGCGCTGGCTACTTGCTGCCCCCGCGTCTAGTTCGCCGCCATGTCCGCCGTCACCAGCAAAACGCTCTGCATCGCCTTGGTCGGTAACCCGAATACCGGCAAAAGCACGCTGTTTCAGGCGCTCTCGGGCGTGCATCAGCGCGTGGGCAACTATCCAGGCGTCACGGTCGAAAAGAAGATCGGGCATCTGGTGCACGACCATTGCCGGTGGGCACTGATCGACTTGCCCGGCACCTATAGCCTCGCGCCGCGTTCGCTCGATGAAATGGTCACGGTCGACGTGCTCCTTGGCCGGCGCGACGACGTCGAGCACGTCGACGCCGTGCTGTGCATCGTCGATGCGACAAACCTCGAGCGCAATTTGTACCTCGTCAGCCAAGTGCTCGAACTCGAACGCCCGACGGTCGTCGCGCTCAACATGATCGATGTCGCGCGGCAGCGCGGAATCGAGATCGATGTTCCGCGGCTGCAGGCAAAGTTAGGGGTGCGAGTCGTGCCGGTGCAGGCAAATCGTCGCATCGGGCTGAAAGAACTGAAACACGCCTTAGCGGCTGCTGCCGACGAGGCCGCCCACGAGTCGCCAAGCCCGTTTCCCGAATTGTTTCAGCGCGAGGTCGCCAACCTGTCGACGACATTTGCCGCGAACCGCAACGGCAACCGGCCCATGCCACGCTACCTGGTCGAACGCCTGCTGCTCGATGTCAGCGGCTACCTGGAATCGGCGTCCTTGGTGCGATCGCATGCTTTCGATGCTCGGCGTGAACTGGCCGATGCGCGGTCGCGATTGGCGGCTGCGGGCATGCCGGTTCCGGCGGTCGAAGCCGTGGCGCGTTACTCGTGGGCGGCGAGCGTGCTGGAGGGTGTCGTCAAACGCCCTGCCGAACGTCGCGCGACGTTGACCGATCGGATCGACCGCGTACTGACGCATCGGCTGTGGGGAACGCTCGGCTTCCTGCTGATGATGTTCATCGTTTTCCAGGCAGTGTTTCACGGCGCGGCGCCGCTGATGGACATGATCGATTCGTTGTTCGCCTCGGTCGGCGAGGCGGTGGGCAACGCCATGCCCGAGGGCGCATTGCGCAGCCTGGTCGTCGATGGCGTGATCGGCGGCGTCGGCGGCGTGGTCATTTTTCTGCCGCAGATCCTGATCCTGTTCTTCTTTATTGCCGTACTCGAAGACTGCGGCTACATGGCACGCATTGCCTACCTGATGGACCGCCTGATGGCGAGAGCCGGACTGAGCGGCAAATCGTTCATTCCGCTGTTGTCGTCGTTCGCGTGCGCGATTCCGGGCATCATGGCGACGCGCGTGATCGAAGATCGGCGCGATCGGTTCACCACGATCCTGGTCGCGCCACTGATGAGCTGTAGTGCTCGATTGCCTGTGTACACGCTGTTGATCGCTGCCTTTGTGCCGCAGACCGCATGGTTGGGCGGCCTCGTCGGCGTGCAGGGACTGGTGATGATGGCGATGTACTTGCTGGGCATCGTTACTGCGATCGTCGTGGCGCTGGTGTTGAAAAGGACCGTGCTGCGTGGTCCCACTCCGCCATTCGTCATGGAGCTGCCCAGCTACAAGTGGCCGTCGCTGCGCACGGTTGTCTATCGGATGGCCGAGCGCGGCTGGATGTTCGTACAGCGCGCGGGGACGTTGATCGTGGCGGTGTCGATCGTGGTTTGGGCCGCGTTGTACTACCCGCACGATTCGCAGCGGATTGACGACTTGTTTGCCCCGCAGATTGCCGCCATGGCGGAACAAAGGTCCGCCATCGAGCATTTGCCCGACGACGCCCCCGAGCGCATCAAGGTCGCCGAGGCCCAGCGGGAGCTCGATAATGAAATCGTCGGCGAGTATCGGCGGAACAGCTACTTGGGCCGCGCGGGCCATGCCATCGAGCCGGTGGTCCGCCCCTTAGGATGGGATTGGCGAATCGGCTGCGCGGCGATCGCCTCGTTCCCGGCCCGCGAGGTGATCGTTGCCACGCTGGGCATCATCTACAACCTGGGCGAAGAAGTTGACACCGAAAACGAGGAAGACCGCGGCCACCTGGTCGCCGCGCTGCAAAACGCGCGATGGACCGACACCGGCGAGCGCGTCTTCAACTTGCCCGTGGCCCTGTCGATTATGGTGTTCTTTGCCCTGTGTGCTCAGTGCGCTTCGACCCTGGTCATTATCAAGCGCGAAACGAATAGCTGGGCTTGGCCAACGTTCACGTTCGTGTACATGACCACGTTGGCATACCTGGGCGCGCTGGTCACCTACCAGGTAGGGCGGCTGTTCCTATGATGGCCGTCGATTGGCAGGAAGTCGCAGCGGCAGCGATCGTGCTCGCTGCCCTGCTGTATCTCGCGCAACGTCTGCGTGCGATTCTGACGCGCCGTCGGGCTGCGGGCTGCGGCAGTTGCGCCGCTTGTCCCGGTGATCCGGTCGCAACGCCGCCACAGATTGTCGAGATCGCGCCTCTTGGCAAGCCGGCAAGCCCGCCGAGTAGGCGTTAGTTCTTCGCCGGTACAATGACCTGGGCGTAGGCCGTGAGCTCGGTCGTGGCGTCGCCCGCCAGGTCGGTCTCGATGACGATCTTGCGTGTAATTTTGCCGGCATGCTCGCCGCCGGTGAACGTTACCGGCACCAGGTGCACGGTCTTCGCTTCGTCGCTGAGGCCAAATTCCAGCGTGGTGTCGTCGGAGCGCACACCGGTGATGCGGAACGGCTGCTTGGCCTGGATCACCACCTGACGCGTAACCTTCTTGCCGCTCTCGACCGCCCCAAAGAACAGCGACGACGGGCTCGCCGTCAACGGCGCCACGACCCGCGCCTGGACGTCGACCGGAAACTCCTTCGACCGCTGGTCGTTGGTGTTGAGCAGGATCTGCTCTTTCATGTAACCAGCCGGCGCGTCGGGGCGCAGGCGCACGGTCAACTCGTAGCTGACCTGCCCGTCCTTGCGGCCGGTTTCGACAAGGTTCGTCTCGAGAAAGTCGCTATGTGGCTGGATGCCGGTGATTTTCCAATCGCTGCGACCGGCATATTGGATGGCGATTTTCTTCTCGTCTTTCGCGCCCATCTCAACGCTGCCGAACTCCACTCCCGGCGGGTTCAAGACCACGTCGGTGCGAATATAACCGCTGACCTTGAGTTGCACTTCGGCATAATAAGGCTGATCGATCGTGACGGTGATCGTGGCCCCTTTTTGGCCGGTGAACGAGCGCGTATTGAAGGCGGCGATGATCGCCCCCTCTTCGTAGGTCTTCAGCGTTTCTTTTTCGATCTTCGGGCTCGTACACCCGCAGCTCGAACGGACGCTGACAATGTGCACGTTTTCCTGGTAGATGTTCTTCAGGCGAAACGGAAACTCGACAACCGACCCGCGCGCCACGCCGCCGAAATCGTGATAGGTCGTCTCGAACATTTTCTGGGCCCAGTCTTGGGCGCGAACGACCTGTGTACACAGCGAGGCCAGGACAACAGCCACCAGGGCGGTGCGGATCACGATGCGAATGCTCATGCTCAGGAAAAAACCAGCAATCGAAGTGTGGGCGTCGATGCTCGCAATACGCCGGACGATCCTTCGCCGGGGTGAAGTCGGACAGTCTTAACCTTCGACCGACCGCGGCTCAAAACGTGCGAACGCCGAATTGTTTTCGTCGAATAGCAAAAACACCGCATGAACCAAGGCTGCGGCCTGTGCGTGCGCGAATCGTCGACCGCCGTCGCGCGCGAAAAACATGTGCGCGACGGTCGTATGGGTTATACATACACGCATGTTCTTCTCGGCACGCATCGGACAGAACGAGCTGGCCAACCTGTCGCGCCGCCTGGCCATTAGCCTGGAAAGCGGCGTCGAGGTGCGGCGCGTCTTCCAGCGCGAAGCCGAAGGCCGCAGCGCGCGCGCTGTGCGGCGACGCATGAACGAAATCAGCGTCGAACTCGGCCGTGGCACCAGCTTGTACGACGCCATCGAGGCGACCGGGAATTTCTTTCCACCCCTGTTCCGCGAAATGGTGCAGGTCGGCGAGCAGACGGGCCATTCGGCCGAGGTGTTCCGCCAGTTGGCCGATCATTACGAGCACCAGGTCAGCCTGCGACGCATGTTCCTGTCGAACATTACGTGGCCTGTGATCCAGCTCACTGCCGCGCTGACGGTGATTGGATTGCTAATCTGGGCCATGGGCTTTTTGCCGCCTATGCCCGATCCAAAGCGTCCGGGGCGCACCGTGCCGCTCGACCTGCTGGGCTTCGGGCTGATCGGCACCCCAGGGCTGGTGCGATACGTGACGTTCCTGGCGATCGTCGCGGTTGTATTCGCCCTGCTGGTGCAGGCGATGCGCCGCGGCGTGTTCTGGGTGCGGCCGTTACAGCGGCTTGTGCTGCGCCTGCCGGTGATCGGTCGGACGCTGCAGGTGTTAAGCCTTGCCCGCCTGGCATGGTCGCTCGAACTGACCTACGGCTCGGGCATGACGCTACTCAAGGCGCTGCCCTTGAGCTTGAGGACCATGCAGAACGCTTATTACAGCGACCATATTCCCGACGTGACCCTCGCCATTCGCCAGGGTCGGGAGATTCACGAGTCGCTGACCGAAACCCGTGCTTTTCCTGCCGACTTCCTCGATGCGATCGAGGTCGGCGAGCGCAGCGGTCGGTTACCCGAGACGATGGCAACGCTGTCACGACAGTATCAGGACCAAGCCCAGCGCGCCTTGGCGGCACTCACGACGATCGCCGGCTTTTGCGTGTGGGCGCTGGTTGCCTCGTTGATCGTGTTCGTAATCTTTCGCCTGTTCAGCTTTTACATCGGGCAGATCAACCAGCAGTTATAGGTCCGGCGAGTGGTCGGATCGCGGGGGCGAAACAGGCCGTTCTGCGCGGATTTTCGCGGTTGTCCGGTTTGCGCAACCTAACTATACTGGACCGCTCAATTTCGGGCGGCTGAACCTGCGCGCCGCCCGATTCACGAATCATGTGGCTCGCCTGTTATGCGTTTCACTCTTCTAGACAAGATTCTCCAGCTCGAGCCGGGCGTTAAGCTCGTGGGCCTCAAGAACTTGTCGATGGCCGAAGAGTATTTGGCCGACCATTTTCCCGGGTTCCCCGTGATGCCCGGCGTGATGATGCTCGAGGCAATGACGCAAGCAGCAGCCTGGCTGATTCGCGCTACCGACGATTTTGCCCATAGTTCCGTGCTGCTCAAGGAAGCTCGGCATGTCAAATACGCCAGCTTCGTCGAGCCGGGACAAGCCTTGACGGTCAATGTGACGATGGTGGAGCATGGGCCGCGGCTATCGCAGCTCAAAGCGCAAGGGACGGTGGATGGCTCGATTGCCGTGGCGGCGCGCCTGGTGATCGAGCGCTCGAACCTTGCGGACACGAATCCAAGCCGCGCCATCGCTGACGACGTTGTGAAGGCGAAGATGCGCGAATTGTTCGCGCTGTTGTATTCGCCGGTTTCGGGCGCCGCGGCCAGCGCGTAGCCGTGCGTGTGCCTTTGATTTTTTCGGAGATGTGACTGATGCCGACGAAAGCTGAGATTTACGACAAAATTCGCACCGCGCTGGTCGACGCTCTGGGCGTTGACGAGGACGAGGTGAAGCCCGAGGCGACGCTGATCGGCGACCTGGGGGCCGAGAGCATCGACTTTCTCGACATTGTGTTCCGTCTCGAGAAGGCGTTCGACATCAAGGTCCCACGCGCCGAGCTGTTTCCCGAAGACATTTTGACCAGCGCCCAATACGTGAAGGACGGCAAGGTCACGCCCGAGGGAATTGTTAAGCTGCGCGAGCGGATGCCGTTTGCTGATTTGTCGAAATTCGAGAAGAACCCGTCGGTCAAGGAATTCCCCAATCAACTTACCGTCCAGGATATGTGCCGGTACGTTGAGAGCAAGGTGACGGTGACCGGTTAAGGCGCTGGCAAACTATGCGATGGATCTGGATCGATAAGTTCATCGAGTTCGATAGCGGCCGCCGCGCGCGGGCGATCAAGAACATCACGCTCGCCGAAGATCACCTGCACGATCACTTCCCCGGCTATCCGGTGATGCCGAACTCATTGATCGTCGAGGGGCTGGCGCAGACGGGCGGTTTGCTGGTCGGCGAAGTCAACCAGTTCCAAGAGAAGGTCATTCTCGCCAAGATTCCGCGCGTCGAGTTTTTCTTTCCGGCCGTCCCCGGCGACCAACTAACCTACACCGCCACGATCGAGCACCTCGACGAAAACGGCGGGCGCGTGACCGCCACCAGCCACGTCGGCGATCGGCTGCAGGCCGAGGCCGAGATCGTGTTCGTGCACCTTCGCGATGGCGAACGGAACAAGCGCCTGTTCGAGCCCAAGAACTTCGTCTTCACGATGAAGCTGCTCGGGGTGTTCGACGTGGGCCGATCGCGCGACGGCGGACGAATTGCCGAGCCGCCAGGGCTCGCGCAGATCAAAGCGGCGTCGAACGAGTCGGGGCTGTTGGGTTAATCTGCTTCCGGATAAGCGTGCTGCTATGAAACGACGACGCGTGGTGGTGACCGGTATCGGCTGCGTGACCCCGATGGGGCCCGATGTCGATACGATGTGGCAGCGCCTGATGCGCAGCGAGTCGGGCGTCGGCTACACGACCCTGTTCGACGCAAGCAACTTTCCCACCCGCATCTCGGCCGAGGTGCGCAATTGGGACCTGTCGCAAGTCGGCGAAAACCCGGACGAGTGGAAGCATCATGGCCGTCACACGCGATTCGCCGTCGGAGCGGCTATCCAAGCGGTGCGCGACTCGGGCATCCAAGACGATCGAAGCGTCGATCCGGCGCGGTTCGGCGTTTACCTGGGCAGTGGCGAAGGTCAGCAGGATTTCGACCGGTTCACGCAAATGATGATGAGTGCGATGGACGGCGAAACCGTCGACATCGCCAAGTTTGCCGAAAAAGGGCTCGAGATTCTCGACCCTCGCGAGGAAATGGGCCAAGAGCCAAATATGCCGGCGGGGCATCTGGCCGGGTTGTTCAACGCCCAAGGGCCGAATGTCAACTGCCTCACGGCTTGCGCCGCCAGCAGCCAGGCAATCGGCGAAGCGGTCGAAATGATCCGCCACGATGATGCCGACGTGATGCTCTCCGGCGGCGCCCACAGCATGATCCACCCGTTCGGCGTCACCGGGTTCAACCTGCTCACCGCCCTTTCAACGCGCAACGATGAGCCGGCAAAAGCTTCACGCCCCTTCGACATGAACCGCGACGGCTTTGTGCTCGGCGAAGGTGGCGCGATGCTGGTGCTCGAAGAGCTCGAACGAGCCAAGGCGCGCGGCGCACACATCTATGGCGAAGTGATCGGCTACGGATCGACCGCCGACGCCTTCCGCATCACCGACACCCATCCCGAAGGACGCGGAGCCGCAAGCTGCCTGAACATGGCCTTGGCCGATGCCGGCATCAGGCCCGAGCAGATCGATTACATCAACGCCCACGGCACGAGCACCGACGTGAACGACCGCGTCGAGAGCCTGGCCATCAAGCGCGTGTTTGGCGAGCATGCCTCGCGTGTGCCCGTCTCGAGCACCAAAAGCATGATGGGGCACCTGATTGCCGCGGCCGGCGCAACCGAGCTGATCATCTGCCTGCTGGCGATCCGCGATCGGGTCCTGCCGCCCACGATCAACTACGAAACGCCCGATCCCGATTGCGACCTCGATTACATTCCGAACGAGGCGCGGCAGGCGAAATGCGACATCGCCGCCAGCAACAGCTTCGGCTTTGGCGGGCAGAACATTACGCTCGTCGCCTCGCGCTACGCCGGCTAACCGGTCCGCCCATGCCGCCCAAACGCCTCATCGGGCTGATCGCAGCAGGCGTGTTCGCCTGGGGCCTGTATCACGCGTGGGGGGCGTATCAGTTGAATCACAATCCCTGGCGGTTTGTGATGGTGCTGGGTTGCGTGCTTGGATTTCTCGGCTTCTGGTGGGCCATGCTCGCCGCGCGCCAGCGGCGCGAGGACCGAAAGCGGCGGCTCTAAAAAGCGACCGCTCTAAATCTGCCGGACTAGGTCCGCAACCCTTCGAGCTCGCTGAGTCGTGCCGAGATCTGCTCGTCGTCGGGTATTTCGCCCCGGTCGCGCCGCTGGGCAAACTCGAGCTCGAATTCCTCGATCCGCTCGCGCACCGACATTCGCTGCGTCGGACTCAGGCGGTCGATGAACAGGATGCCGTCGAGGTGGTCGGTCTCGTGCTGCAAAATGCGCGCGAATCGCCCCTCGCAGTCGAGATGCACCTTTTCGCCCTGCAGGTTGTAGGCGTCGATTCCCACGCGGTCGGGTCTTCGCACCGGGGCGTACAGACCGGGCAGGCTAAGGCAGCCTTCCTCGTCTTCGGCCGAGCCGCGCATTTTGCTCAGCACCGGATTGATGAACACGAACTCCTGATCCTTGTGCGTCGGATCGCCCGACTCGTTCACAACGAACACGCGGTATGGCAAATCAACCTGGTTGGCCGCCAGGCCGCATCCCTTGTGCGCGTACATGAGCTCGAACATCTCGCCCACCAAGCGGTGCAGTTCGGCGTCGACGCGGCGCAGCGGCTTCGATTTTCGCCGCAACGTGGGATGTGGATAGTTGATAACCCGCAGCAAAGCACCGACCCCCCAGGACCAAATCAGTATATTATACAAGCATCGACCTCGAGGCTATTCGATGCGAATGCTAACCCGTTGCTGTGCGCCACTGCTGCTGGTCGGTCTCGTCCTGCTTGCCCGACCGGCCGAGCATGCCGCCGCGCAGGCCCTGCCGGGGAGCGAAGTTCGGACGAGCGTCTATGGCATTGATGCCCAAGGCCAGAAATTCGTGTATGTCTTCGACCGGTCGGCGAGCATGGGCAACGGCGCAAACACGCCTTTGGCCGCCGCCAAACGCGAGCTATTAGCCAGTCTCGAAAACCTCGGTCCGTCGCAGCAGTTCCAGATCATCTTCTACAACGAAAAACCGACGATCTTTGCCATTTCGGGGCTCGTTGGCCGGCTGGTGTTCGGTACCGAACGCAACAAGGCAGCAGCCCGCGAGTTTATCGAAGGCATTACGGCCGAAGGGGGCACGGAGCATTATCTGGCGCTGGAGACCGCGCTGCGATTGGACGGGGACGTGATCTTTTTCTTGACCGATGCCGACCAGCCCGGGCTCTCGGCGGGCGAGCTCGAACGGCTCAGCCAGCGCAATCAGCACGCCATCATTCACGCCATCGAGTTCGGCGAAGGAGCGAAGCCGCCGGGCGAGAACTTCCTGGCGCAGCTTGCAGCGCAAAATCGCGGACAATACGTGTACCTCGAGGTTGCGCGGCTCGTCGAACGAGGCAAATAGCTTCGCGGCCGCGACCCGAGTGCGATAATTTAGGCCCTGCCGACATTTCTTCATTTTCGGTAGGCTAGGCGCGGCTTTTGCCAGCTTCTTTCTCCATCGCCACCGCCCTTCCATTCGGATTCCGAATTCATGCGACCTGCCAGGCCGAACCGAGCGCGCGCCCGGCTGATCGTCGTTTCGGTGTCGATCGCGGCGGTGATTTGGGGAGCTTGGCATTGGGGAGCTGGGGCTTCGAACATCAGCAGCACGAATCCTGAAGCCGACGTCCCCGCCGGACTCACTCCGGCAGGCGTACCGCCAGCGGCCTCCGACGTGTTGCGGGTGTCGTACAGCGATGACCCGGAAACGCTGAACCCGATAACCGCCGGCGACGCCACCAGCGCTCTATTCCAGAGCTTCGTGTACGAGCAACTGGCCGACCGAGATATTGCGAAGCCCGACGAGCTCTTGCCGCGGCTGGCCGAAAAATGGGAGTTCGACGAGAAGACGCTCGAGTACACCATTCACCTGCGGCGCGGCGTGAAGTGGCATCCCATGACCCTGCCCGACGGTACCGCCTTGCCCCAGCCGGAAGTCACGACGCGCGACGTGATGTTCACGTTTGATTGCATCTTGAACCCGAACATCCCGGCATCGGCACGGGGCGATTTCGTCGATGCCGAGGCCGAGGATGAAGAGCACCGCTACAAAATTCGCATCGAGGCGATCGACGACTACACGTTCAAGGTGCGTTGGACGAAGCCGTATTTTCTGAGCGATGAATCGACCCTGATGGTGGCGGTCATTCCGCGCCACGTTTTTTCGGTCGATCGTCATGGCGACCTGATCAGCCTTGATTTCTCGTCCAAAGAGTTTGCCGAAGGATTCAACGATCATTGGGCGAATACGCGGATGTGCGGCACCGGCCCGATGGTCTTCGTCGATTGGAACCGCAACGAGCGCATGGCGCTGGCGCGCAACCCAGAGTACTGGGGCAAGCCGTTCTTCTTTAGCCGGATCGTGTTCGGCGCCGAACCTAACAGCTACACGCTGCTACAAAAGTTGCTGCAGGACGAAATCGATTGGGCCGACATCGACGAGAAGGACCTGTACTTGCAAAGTCTTCATCATCCGGCGGTCGAGAGTGGTCGCGTGGTTCTGAAGACCTACGAGTATCCGGGGTATCGCTACATCGGCTACAACCTGCGACGCCCATTCTTGCGGGACAAGCACGTGCGGCGAGCGCTCACGCAAGCGATACCGATCGACCAGATCATTAGCGTGGTATTCGACGGCCTGGCGACCCAGGTCACCGGGCCATTCATCGTTCAAAGCCCGGCCTACAATCACGAGGTTAAACCGTTGCCGTTCGATCTCGCTCGTGCCCAGCGCCTGTTGGATCAATCGGAATGGCGTGATACGAATCGCAACGGCCTGCGCGACAAGTTGGTCGACGGTCAACGCATCGAAGCGCGGATCAACCTGATGATCGATGCCGACAGTGCTCAATACCTGACGGTTGCTCAGATCATTCAGGTGAATTGGCGAAAACTCGGCATTCAGGTCGACATCACACCGGCACAACAGGCGCTGATGAGCGAGCGCACGCGCGCCAAGGAGTTCGACGCCGTGCTGCGTGGCTGGGCATTGTCATGGCGGGCCGACCCCTATCAGACCTGGTACAGCGGCAACGCCGAGCTCGCCGACACGTCGAACATTATCGGCTACTCGAATCCCGAGGTCGACCGCCTGGTGACCGAGTTGCGCGTGACGTTCGACCGCAAGAAGCAAATCGAGCTCTACCATGCGATTCACCGACTGATCTACGAGGACCAGCCTTACACCTTTCTATTCTCGGAAAAGCAAACGTGCGGATATAGCGGCCGATTGCGGAACGTGAAGTTCTATCCGGACCGTCCCTGCGTAGATTACCGGCAATGGTACTCGGAATGAGGACGCGGGCCGCTGAACGTCGCCCGCGCTCCTGAATCCCGAATCCTGAATCCCGACCCATGACTTCGTACATTGTCCGCCGCCTGCTGCTGATGATTCCGACGATCTTCGGCGTGACGATCGTCTCGTTCCTGGTCATGCAAATGGCGCCCGGCGACCCGTTGCTCGGGCACGCCGACGCCCAAGGAGGCGAGCGCGAAACCTCGCGCGAGTCTTATCTGGTTCAGAAGCGGGCCTTGGGCTTGGATAAGCCGGCCATCCTGAACTTCAACGATTTTCGAGACTTTCGCTCTCGGGTGCAGGCAGCAGCCTATTTCTTGGGCCACTCGGCGACCGAAATTGCCCAGGGGTTGCCCGGCCTGGCGGCAGCCGCACCCAACACCGAACACGGGCGCCGGCGCGCGTTTCTCGAATCGTTGCGGATCCCCGATTTTGAAAAGCGCCTGCGCGATCCAAGTCATTACGAGTCGCTGGCGCCGAGCATCGTGAACTTCGTTCAGGTTTGGTGCGAGGATGCCGGCGCGCCAGCCGTGCCCGCTGCGATCGCGTTGCTCAGCGACCGCGATGCCGATCTTGCCCTGCGCCGAGGCGTGATCCGGGCGTTGAATCATATGCTGAGCGATCCATTTATTTACATCTACAGCCGCGTGCCCGACGACAGTGAAACCGAGGCGGTGATGGCGACCTGGCGGCTGTGGTGGGAACGCAGCCGCGATGAGTTCGCGCCAGTTCACCAAGACCGTCGTGAGCAACTCGAGCAACAACTCAAACGCCTGGCTGCGACCGATTCTCGCAACGAGTTGATGCTCGGCCTCGAAGAATTCAAGAAGACCGATGCCCCGTTCTTTGCCGAGACCCTGCTCGACCACGATTCGACCCTTGCCGAGCGAAACGTTGCCGCCTTGATGTTGCGACTGTACATCGGCAAGCCCCTGGCCACCGATGCGCCGCTCGCGGCCAATGCCAAGCGCATCGACCGCACGGCGGAAAACTGGATCACGTATTACGACGTGAACCGTGGCCAGTACGAGCACTCGCTGCCGCAGAAGCTGCTGAACATTTTTGTCGACACGCAGTATGCCGCCATGGTCAAGCGGTTGGTCACGTTCAACTTCGGTCCCTCGGCATTGAAGACCCGCGAGCCGGTCGGAGGGCGTATCTGGCGAGCCTTCAAGGTCACGGCCCCGTTGATGCTGGCCAGCGAAGCCTTGATCTACCTGATCGCGGTGCCGCTGGGAATTGTGTGCGCCGTGAATCGCGGACGTTTGCTCGATCGTTCGATCAGCTTTTTCCTGTTCGTGTTGTATTCCGTGCCAACGTTCGTCGCGGCGATGATCCTGCTGTTGTTGTTCTGCTACGGCGAGTACTTCAAATGGTTTCCGATGTCGGGGCTGCACTCGGAAATTGCCGACGAGTTGGCGTGGAGCCCCTGGCTGCTCGACTACGCTTGGCATGCGTTTCTGCCGGTCGTATGTCTGTCGATCTTCAGCCTTGCCGGGATGGCGATGTATGCGCGTGCCAGCATGCTCGACGTGATTTCGGATGATTACGTGCGCACCGCGCGAGCCTAGGGGGTGCCCGAACGCCAAGTGATTTGGAATCATGCGCTCCGCAACGCGATGATCCCGATCATTACGTTGTTTGCCGATTTTCTCCCCGCCATGCTCGGCGGCAGCGTGCTGGTCGAGGTGCTGTTCTCGATTCCCGGCATGGGACGGTTATCCTGGGCTTCGATCGAGCAAAAAGACTACCCAACGCTGATGGCGTTGGTGTACATCGAAGCCATCGTGGTGCTCGTGAGCATCTTGCTCTCTGACGTGCTGTACTACGTCGTCGATCCGCGCATCAGCCT
>DASZPI010000847.1:0-4052 GCA_035550355.1 Pirellulales bacterium | reverse complement strand
CACGCGGCCGCCAATGTCGTCGGTTGCGCCGAGCACCTGCCCCGGCGGCGTGCCGGCGCCGGCCATGCACAGCACGCTGGCGGTCGACCAGTGGTCGCGCCCCGCCGAGTTGTTCACGTCGGGAGTACGGCCGAAATCGGTCATCCACACCACGAGCGTCGTGTCCAACAGGCCGCGCTGTTCCAGGTCGGCCACGAGTGCGGGAAACGCCTGGTCGAGCTCGGGCAGCAGCGTGCGCAGCTTCGAGAAGTTTTGCTGGTGCGTGTCCCAGCCGTCGCTGGTGACGGTGACGAACTGCGTGCCGGCTTCGATCAGCCGGCGGGCCAGCAAGCAGCTTTGGCCGAGCGAGGTTTTGCCGTACGCGTCGCGGGTCTTGGCGCTCTCGCGATTCAGGTCGAAGGCGCGCTGCGTGGTGGGGGCGGTGATCATGTCGAACGCATGCCGATAGTGCTCGTCCATGGCCTCGAGCAAGTCGGGGCGATGCTCGATCTCGCGTTGCAGCCGATCGACGGCCACCAGCGCCTCGCGGCGGCGATCGATGCGCTCCAGTCCCACGCCGGGCGCGGGGGTGACGTCGCGCACTTTGAAGTCGGGCTTGCTCGGGTCGCCCGGCAGCACAAACGCCCCGTACGCCAGGCCCAGGTAACCCGGTGCGCCGCCGCCAAACGTCGAGCTGATCGCCGTGCCCACTTGCACGTAGGGAGGCATGTTGCCGCTGAAGCCGCGCTGCTTGGCCACCACCGAGCCGAAGCAGGGGTACACGGTGGCCGGGCTGAAGCGCTTGCCCGACATCATAATGGCGTCGGCCGTGCCGTGGGCGCCGTTGAGCGGGTTGAGGTTGCGCAACAGCGCGTAGCGGTTGAGCTCGCGCGCGAACTTGGGCATCTGGTCGGTGAACTTCACGCCCGGCAGCGCGGTGTCGATCACGCCGAACTCGCCGCGGATGTGCGACGGGGCTTCGGGCTTGGGGTCGAGCGTGTCGTGATGGCTGGTGCCGCCGCGCGTCCAAATCAGGATGCACTTCACGTCGCCGGCCCGCACGCCCGAGGCCTCAGCCTTCGCCGCCTTGGCCCGCAGCAGCAGGTCGAGCGACAGCCCGGTGCCGGCGATCGTGCCGATCTCGAGCATGAACTGTCGTCGCGATTGCTGGCAGTTCGACACCGAACGGGGAAACAGCTTCAGCATGGCGGAACCTCGCGGTTTTTTGAGGCAAACCAGGCGGGCGCAGGAGGGCAAGCTTTTGCGGGCGGGACAAACTGTCGCTATTCTAAGGCGGCGACTCCGACAGAGCAATCAAAGTTGATCTGTTTCTGGTCGGCCGGTAAACCCACGGTCGCCCAGGGCCGCGCCGACCCGCCGGGAAGGTTGTTCCCGGGTGGCCACACGGCTAGGATGGATTCAGTTTCCCGCCTGATTACCAGCCTTCGGGCTGGTCCCGCCGATTCGCCTCGATTTTCGTTGGGGGAGCTTGCGATGCGCCGCCTTTGGATGCCGCTGGCGTTGTTCCTGGTCGCGATGGGTGTTGCGAATGCGCATGGCGCCACCGCGCCGATCGTCGTCGAACCGCTCGCCGCAACGCTCACGGGCAACTTTGCCCGCGTGCAGTTGCAAGCCACCCGCCGCGAGGCGAACCGCGCGCTCGACGTGACCCGCGAGGCGCGCTACTCGAGCCTGTCGCCCCAGGTGGTTTCGGTCAGCGACACCGGCCAGGTTACCCCCTTGGCCAATGGCGCGGGGCGGGTGCGTGTGGAATGCGACGGCAAGAAGATCGATGTCCCGGTGACGGTCGCGGGCGTGGTCGCCGAGCCCGTCGTGAGTTTTCGCGAGGACGTGATCGCGGCCTTCAACCGCCTGGGGTGCAGCCAGGGGGCATGTCACGCCGCCCAATACGGTCAGGGCGGATTCAAGCTGTCGCTGCTCGGCTACGCTCCCGAGGAAGACTATCCGCAGTTGGTGCGCGACCGTTTCCAACGCCGCGTGGCGCTGGTGGACCCGGCCGAAAGCCTGTTCCTGAAAAAAGCGACGAACACGATCAGCCATCGCGGCGGCTGCCGCATGAAGCCCGGTTCGTACGAGTACGAGTTGCTCAAAGCCTGGGTCGCGTGCGGCGCTCCGGGGCCCAAAGCCGACGAGCCCGAGGTCGTGAAGCTGATTATCTCGCCGGCCGAGGCGATCTACCGCATCGGCGACCATCGTCAACTGCGGATCGAAGGTCGCTACAGCGACGGCACGACGCGCGACATTACGCATCGCGTGAAGTACGACAGCCTGCTCGATGGCGTGGTGCAGGTCGATGCAACCGGCTACATGACGGTGGTCGGCGCCGGCCAGGGGGCGGTGATGATCCGCTACTTGGGCCAGGCCGACGTGTCGCTGGTAGTCACGCCGTTCCGCGATCGCGTCGATCTGTCGGCCTGGAAGCCGGCAAACCTGATCGACGAGCTGGTGGCTGATCGCTGGCAGCGCTTGGGTCTGAAGCCGGCCGGGCTGTGCAGCGACGAGCAGTTCATGCGCCGCGCGTATCTCGACGCCATTGGCACGCTGCCGGCGCCCGAGGCGATCGAAACGTTCGTCAAGTCGCGCGATCCGAACAAACGCACAGCCTTGGTCGACGAGCTGCTGGGCCTGACCGGCGATCCGGCGCGCGACCGGTTCGTGAACGAGTGGGTGGCGTTTTGGAGCCTGAAGTGGGGCGACCTGCTGCTGAACAACAGCAAGACGATGGGCAGCGGGGGCATGTGGGCGCTGAACAATTGGATTCGCCAGTCGCTGCGCGAGCACAAGCCGATGGACCAGTTCGCCTGCGAGGTGATCACGGCCGAGGGCTCGACCCGCGACGTGGGGCCGGCGAACTTTTTTCTCAGCTCGAAGGACCCGGTCGACCTGGCGGAGACCACCACGCAAGTGTTTCTGGGCGTGCGGCTGCAATGCGCCAAGTGCCACCATCACCCGTTCGAGGCGTACAGCCAGCACGACTATTACGGCCTGGCGGCGTTCTTTGCCCGCTTCGGCTCGAAGACCAGCGCCGACTTCGGTTCGCAGAACGGCGGCATTCGGGTGATCAAGGTCAGCACGAGCGGCACGATGATTCATCCGCGCACCAAGGAAGCGATGCAGCCGACGCCGCTGGGCGGCAAGCCGATTGCCGATGCCGACGTGCGCGATCCGCGCAAGTTGCTGGCCGATTGGCTGGTCGGTCCCGGCAAGCAGATGTTCGCGCGCAACATCGCCAATCGCATTTGGGGCTATTACATGGGCACGGGCATCATCGACCCGGTGGACGACGTGCGGGCCACGAACCCGCCGTCGAACCCGGCATTGCTCGATGCCCTGGCCCAGCGGTTCATCGACTCGGGCTACGACCTGCGGCAGCTCATGCGCTTGATCATGACCAGCCGCGTGTACCAGCTCAGCTCGACGCCGCCGGCCGACATGCCCCCCGACGCGCGGTTCTACACGCACTACAACATCAAGCGGCTGGGGGCCGAGGTGCTGCTGGACGCGATCGACTACGCCTGCGGCACGCGCGAGAAGTTTGCGGGCGTGCCGCTGGGCACGCGCGCGATCGAGCTGCCGGACCCGAATTATGCCTCGTACTTTCTCGACACGTTGGGCCGACCGCTGCGCGCCAGCGCTTGCGAGTGCGAACGCTCGGCCGACCCGAATCTGGCGCAAGCCCTGCAAATCGCCAACGGCGAGTTGATCAATCGCAAGCTCGACGATGCGAAAGGACGCATTGCCGGGCTGATCGGCAAAAAGACCAAGCCCGAGGCGGCGATCGCCGAGCTGTACCTGGCCACGGTTTCGCGGCGACCCTCGGCCGACGAACTGCAGCAGGGTCGGGCCATTATCGAGCGCGCCCCGAGCGAGCGCGAAGGATTGCAAGACCTGCTCTGGGCGCTATGCAACAGCCGCGAGTTTCTGTTCAATCATTGAGGAAGCAGTGAGCGATCAGCCGGCTCAGCGCTCACTGCTCAATACAAGAACCCCACGCTCGAGCGCCAGCCGTACAGGCCTAGCGTGGCGTTGGATTGGCTGCCAGTGAGCGCGGT
>DASZPI010000846.1:0-1805 GCA_035550355.1 Pirellulales bacterium | reverse complement strand
TTGGCGATTGTGGTAGAGATCACGGCGCCCCAAAGTCCCCATGCGGGAAGCAGCAGCAAGTTCAAAACGATGTTCAGCGACAGGCCCAGGCCGAGGGTCGTTGTTACCAACCGTGACCGTTCGGCACACCACAAGTAATTGAATCCGATCGCTGCCAGGCTCGTCCACACGCAATATAACAGCGTGCAGGGGAGCACCGCCTCGCCTGAGGCGTATTTATTTGCAAACGCAAACTGAAACAGTGCGGGAGCGACGATCAAAAAGGTTGCCGACCCCGCAGTCGCCGCCAGGGCAAATAGCTTAAGCATAAAGCCAAGCCGATGGCCGACGCGTCGTCGTCGTCCCGCTTCCCAATCGCTGCTCAAATGCGGCGTGATGATCGCCGCCAGCAGCTCCGCCATGCTGACCATCAACATCGGCACCAGGCGGGCGCTATGGTATTGGCCCACCAGATCGAGCGCCGCTTCCGACTTGATGCCGCTGTACTGGATGAGCAGAAAACGATCGGCGATCTCGAACATGCTCGACAACCAATTGGTCGTCCATAGGCCGAGGGCGAACGGCATCAGCCGCGTCCACATCGAGCGCTGCGGCAGCGTCGAATCGCAGGCCGGCAACACTTTCCATAATGCCTTGAGCCAGATGAGCGCCACCACGGTGCTCACCACGTAGCTGCCTGCAAAGGCAGCGATCACGTGCCGCGCGTCGGGGGTGTGCCAAATCAAACCCAGGCCAAGCGCCGCAAACACGATCGATGCCAGGAACTGCATCAACGACAAAACGCGGTTGCGCCGCAGCGCGATGAACAGCGAGGTGAGCAAGTTGTAAACGACTGCGGCAGCCAAGGCCGCCGTCAGGGGCGGCATCAGGTTTTGCCAGGCGGCGTCGCCGAAGACGATCTCCGCAATCCAGGCAGGGGCGGCAAGCATCACGCCCACGGCAACCAGCCCGAGCGCGAGCGTTGCGACCGTCGTTCGGCGCAGGTACGTCTTGAGCTGGCCACGTTGGCGGTAGTACTCGACGTACCGCCCAAAGCTGCCCGGCAGTCCAAGCACCGCCAGCGGGGCGGCGAACATCAGAAAGCCGAACGCCATGTCCCACGCGCCCAATTGTTCGGGCGACAACCAGCGGCAGAACAACACGCTACGCACGAACCCGACAAGCCGCTGCGCGACCAACAGGACCAGTAAAATCGCCACGCTCTCGCTCAGCGATTCGGCGCGCAACCTGCCCGAGACCGGTGCCTCGACAGCATTCGCGGTGGGCGCATCTTCGGTAGCGAGAGACATCGAAGCGATCGCAGGCCGGTGGTAACGATGGCACGGCTTGGCCGACTTCGAACGGTTCGTTCGAGCGTCGTGCGGCGCAGAGCTGGGGCGCGAAAGTCTAGTTCACGCCCGGGACCGAAAATCCGCTCCGATGCCGGAGGCCGCTGCTCAAGCTGCCCGGCTATTGCGGTTTTTCGGTCTTCGGCCGCCTGGTGCGCCTTGGCGTGCTGGCGCGGACCGAAGTCGGTGCGACAGATGCTCAATCGATCGTACTGCGCAGATCGTCGCCGGCCATGCCGCGGCGTACGAGACACCCGCTCAGCGCGGTTGTGCGGGCCGTGCCGCCTGTTGAGCTGCGCCGGGGTTCAGCGTGAAGCCAAGAATCATCCAGCCGTCGGCTTCGCTGTGCATTTCGGCGCCGCCGAGCCCCAAATACTTGCGCACCACGGCGTAGTCGGGCAGCTTACTACCGTCGAGCTTCGGCTTGCGAACCTGGCCTTCGGACATCTCGCTTTGGAAGAGCATGTTCAACGCGCT
>DASZPI010000845.1:0-5892 GCA_035550355.1 Pirellulales bacterium | reverse complement strand
ACGAATATCTACACGAAGGACACCGACACGCCGGCCGATATTGTGAGCATGAACGGCGCCGTGATCGATGGCCGCGTACACGCCCACCTAACGCTCGCCACTGCCGAGGGCGCGATCGGCGGCCATCTCGAGCCCGACACGCAAGTGTTCACGTTTGCCGTCATTACACTGGCCGAATTGTCCGACGACATGGACGTCTCGCGTTTCGATGACAAAACTTACCGCTAATCTCGCATGAGCACGGCAGGTCCTCAAAAAGTTGCCATCGTTACCGGAGCGGGTTCGGGCATCGGCCGTGCCGTGGCTCTTGCGCTGCTGCGCGAAGGCTACTCGGTGGCGCTCGCCGGACGCCGGAGCGACGCGCTCGAAGAAACGAAACGCCTCGCAGCAGAACATGCCGCGCACGCGCTCGCCGTTTCAACCGACGTCACCAATCCTCCGGCGGTGCGCACGTTATTCGATCGCACAATCACAACGTTCGGGCGCGTCGATCTGCTGTTCAACAATGCCGGCATCAACGTGCCTGCCGTCCCGCTGGATGAACTCAGCGACGCGCAATGGCGCAGCGTCGTCGATGTGAACCTTTCGGGCGCCTTTTGGTGCCTGCGCGAGGCATTCCGCGCGATGAAGGCGCAATCGCCGCAGGGCGGAAGGATCATTAACAACGGTTCGATCTCAGCCCACACGCCGCGACCGTTCTCGGCCCCCTACACCGCCACCAAGCATGCGATCGCCGGGCTCACCAAATCCGCGGCACTCGATGGCCGAGCGCACAACATCGCGGTCGGGCAGATCGACATCGGCAATGCCGCGACCGACCTGACCGAGCGCATGAGTCGCGGTGTGCTGCAAGCCAATGGCATGACCGCTCCCGAACCGACAATCGATGTCGAGCACGTGGCGCAAACCGTCGTCCACATGGCGAATCTGCCGCTTGAAGCGAACGTGCTGTTCGTCACGGTGATGGCAACGCAAATGCCGTTCGTCGGCCGAGGATGATCCACGAATGCGCCGAGCGATCAACATCTGTCGGCTGGCGCGGCTGGCAATGGCGGTCTGCTGCGTCAAGGCGGCTGTCGCCGGCGATTGGCGGGTCAGTGCGCCACCGAAAAACCTGAATCTCGTCCCGTTCTACGCCAAGTACGTCAGTGCCGACGGTTATCCGATTTTCGCGAGTGCTCGGGTGAACGACTACGCGTTGAAGGAAGCGGCTTGGCTGGTATCGCAGATGCTCGCCCATCGCCCCGATGTACGTGCCGCAATGATCCGCGGCGGCTCGCGCATGGTGGTCATGGCGTACGACGAGTTCACCACCGACATTCCCGAGTACGAATGGCTCAAGCCCAAAGATTACTGGGACCGGCGGGCACGCGGCCTGGGCGGCTCGAAAACCGATCCAATCTGCTCGTGCGCCGAAGAAAACTTGCTCGGCTATCCCGGCGATCCGTATGCCCAAGAGTGCATCCTGATTCACGAGTTTGCGCACAATATCCACTTGCGCGGCATGGCCGTCGTCGATCCGACATTCGACCGGCGGGTACGCGGGGCCTACGACCACGCGATGCAGGCTGGCCTGTGGCGCGGCAAGTATGCCGCCCAGAACCATCGCGAGTACTTTGCCGAAGGGGTGCAGTCGTGGTTCGATAACAATCGCGAAAACGACAACGACCATAACCATGTGAACACCCGCGCCGAGCTGATCGCCTACGATCACGGCTTGGCGGCCCTGTGTCGTGAAGTGTTCGGCAATACCGTGCTGAAATACACTAAGCCCGCGCAGCGGCTGCGCGACCATCTGGCAGGCTACGACCCTCGAAAGAGTCCGCAGTTCACCTGGCCCGCGCGGCTGCGCGACGCCACAAAACTTTCACCGCGACCCCAGGACGATCGATGACCGATCCATTGTTCGACGTGAACGGCCAAGTGGTATTGATCTCCGGCGGTACGCGCGGCATTGGGCGCGGCATTGCCGAGGGGTTTTGCGAGCGCGGCTCGACCGTGATCGTCACGGGTCGCGACGACTCGGCAGCGCAAATAGCCGCTGCGGAAATCGCCGCGGCCTCGAAAGGGCGTTGCCTCGGCATGGGTTGCGACGTCGCGAACTCGCAGCAGATTCAGTCGCTGGTGGAGCGCGTGCTCGGCGAACACCAGCGGATCGACACGCTCGTCAACGTGGCGGGTGTGAATCGACGTATGCCGGCCGAGCAACTCACCGAAGATGATTTCGACTTCATCATGAACACTAACTTCAAAGGAGCATTCCTATTGTCGCAGGCCGTCGGACGTGCGCAGCTTGCCCGCGGCCAAGGGAATCAAATCAACATTGCCTCTTTGAACAACCACGATCCACTGCTGTGGGTGATGCCGTATGCCGCGAGCAAGGCGGCACTGGGGCACATGACGCGTGTGCTGGCCATGGAATGGGGCGACCGCGGCGTGCGCGTCAATGCGATCGCGCCGGGTTTCATTCTCACCGATCTGACCGAAAAACTGTGGTCGCGGCCCACGATGCAGTCGTGGGGCTTGAAGAACACGCCGCTGCGCCGCCTCGGCCGGCCCCGCGATATGATTGGAGCGTCGATCTTTCTCGCGTCCGAAGCGTCGGCCTTCATGACCGGGCAGGTGATCTTCGTCGACGGCGGCTTCTCGTCCGGCACCCACTGGCCGATCGACGAAGAAGCGTGAGCGTGCGTTCCGATCGAAGAATTAGTTGATTTCCAACCACGCATCGAGCTTGTCGGAAATCTGATCGCGCACCCGGCGGAATTTGGCGAGCTTTTCCGCCTCGGTACCCTCGCACGCTGCCGGGTCTTCGAACGGCCAGGCGAAGCGTTGCGACACGCCAGGCCAGATCGCCGGGCAGCGTTGATCGGCGTCGTTGCAGACCACGAACAGATATTGAACCGGTAAGCGACCGAGATATTCTTCGACCCCTTTCGATCGAAGCGAGCTCGTGTCGATGCCAATCTCGTCGAGCACCCGCACGGTCAGTGGATTGACTCCCTTGGGCTCAAGCCCAGCACTATGGGCCTCGAAGCGATCGCCGGCCTTGTGCCGCAGCAGCGCTTCGCCCATTTGGCTGCGTGCCGAGTTGCCGGTGCAAAGGAACAAAACTTTGGGCTTGCTCATGGAATGCTCACCGCGAAGTAACGACGTTGAAATGCCAACGAGACATTCACTAGCGCGATCAGTACGGGAACCTCGACCAAGGGCCCGATGACCGCGGCAAAGGCGGCGCCCGAATCGATTCCGAACGCCGCCACGGCCACCGCGATCGCGAGCTCGAAATTGTTGCTTGCCGCCGTAAAAGCAATCGTAGCGGTCTTCGAATAGTCGGCACCGATCCGGCGTCCCATCCAGAAACTGATCAGGAACATCGCCACAAAGTAGATCAGCAACGGTACGGCGATCCGTAGCACGTCGGTCGGCAACTCGACAATCACGCGCCCTTTCAGGCTGAACATAACCAGGATCGTGAACAGCAACGCGATCAACGTGAGCGGGCTGATCCGCGGAATGAACCGTTGCTCGAACCACACGCGCCCTTTCAAACGCAGTAGAACCACGCGAGTCAGCAGTCCCGCGAGAAACGGAATGCCAAGGTAGATCCAAACGCTCTGGCCAATTGAACCGATACTGATCTCGACGACGCTGCCTCGAAGTCCGAACAGCGGTGGCAGCACGGTGACGAACAGCCACGCGTACACGCTGTAGAACAGCACCTGGAATACGCTGTTGAAGGCGACCAGTCCGGCTGCATATACCGAGTCGCCGCCAGCCAACTCGTTCCACACGATCACCATCGCGATGCACCGCGCCAGGCCGATCATGATCAGCCCGGCCATGTACTCGGGATACGCATGCAAAAACACGATCGCCAGGGCGAACATCAGCACAGGACCGATGACCCAGTTCTGCAACAACGACAGCACGAGGATTTTTCGGTTGCGAAACACGTCGCCGATTTCTTCGTAGCGCACTTTGGCCAGCGGCGGATACATCATCACCATCAGCCCGATCGCGATCGGAATGTTGGTCGTGCCGACCTGAGCTCCAGTGATCACGCTGCCGATGCCGGGCGCCAGCCGACCGATCGCGATCCCCAGTGCCATCGCGGCAAGAATCCAGGCCGTCAGGTAACGATCGACGAACCCGAGGCGTCCGTGCATGTATTCGCCTATGCAGATATATTGGTCAAAAAAAGATAGTGTCTTACTCGCAGCAACGCGATCGGCCGGCGGCACGCAAATGCTCTTCGTCGCGAGCCAGCTCGGGAGCCACCTGGGCGCAGTCAGCCAGGCAGGCCAGCAGCTTCTTGTGAAATGTCGTGGATGCCGGCGACAAGCGGTAGTAATGCCACAAACCATCCTTGCGCGCCGCCACGAGACCCGCACCCCGCAAATACGCCAGGTGTCGCGAGGCCGTGGGCTGCGGCACATCGAGCACCGCAACGAGGTCGCACACGCACAGCTCGCCGCTGCGCAGCAAGTTGAGAATCCTCAGCCGCGTGCGATCGGATAGTGCGCGAAAGACTTGCTCAATGCGTGGGGCAACTTTGGTTTTCATATTCACCTAGGCGAATATATCACCTCGGCGCAAGACATGAAAGGGGGGCGTAGATTGCGGCGCGTTATGCACTCGGGTAGTCTCGTTAGTCTGCCTGCGATTACCTCTCCCCGATGGATCTTCCCCATGCGCACGCAAGCCACGGCAACTTTCGCGATCTTGTTCACGCTCGGCATGGTCGCCGCATCGTCGGCCGCCGAGCTTGCCATTCTCGGTCCCGACAACTGGGACAAGCTCGTTCCGCAAGGCAAGGAAGTCGACGCGATCTATGGCGACATCGTGCTGCGCAACGACCGGCTCGTGGCCGTGATCGCCAGGCCGGTACCGACACGCAACGCGAACATGACGGTGAAAAACGTCGGCGGCTGCCTGATCGACTTCACGCTGCGCGACGCCCAGAACGACCAGCTTAGCGCGTGGTACCCGCTGGGTAAGAGCTTTCATTGGCAGCCGGTTGCCGCCGTGCCGACCGCTGCCGAAGGCCCGAAAGTGCGTTACTCGGTTACCGCAACCATTGCCGAGGGACTCGCTGCCGAGACAACCTACGAACTCGCCGATGGCAGCGATTTCCTGAACGTTGAAACGAAGCTGACCAATTCGACCGATAAGCCAATCAACGAAATTCCGTCCGATGAGATCCGTGCCGATGGCACGGTGTATGCCAAAGGCAAATCCGAGACGATGTCGTGGGCGTACGATCGCTGGTGGAACGCGGCGTATGGTGTGCTCACGGGCCGCGAGACATCGAAAGACACGGCGGTCATACCAGCGCACGGATCGCTCGTCGTCGCGAGGCGGATTTACGTAGCGGCCGATCTGAACGATTTGCAGCAGCTTGCCTTGCAACCGGCCGCTGGCTCGCAGCCTACTACGATCACCGTGCTCGACGATTCGGGCAGACCGATTGCCAATGCATATGTTGAGATCAAAGACGACAAGAAAATGTTGGTAGCTGGCAAATCGGGTGGCGACGGCAAACTCGTGGCGCTATTGTCGATCAACGCCCAGGCAACCGCTTCGTCAGCCGCCCACGGCGAGGCGACTGCCGATCTTGCACCAGGACAATCGCTTGAGCTGCGACTACCGACCGCGGGCACCGTCGTCGCCGCGATCGTCGATGCCGCGGGCAAGCCGATCCCCTGCAAGCTACAGTTCCGCGGCCGCGATGGGACGAAGGAGCCCTTCTTCTTCGACAAAAGTGGTGAGCATGCCGTAGGCAACCTGTACTATTCGCACGACGGCAGGTTCCGCGTCGACCTGCCGCCAGGCAAATACGACTGCACCATCAGCCACGGCCCCGAATTCGACATTGTCGAACAGCCCATC
>DASZPI010000844.1:0-6170 GCA_035550355.1 Pirellulales bacterium | reverse complement strand
ACGTCCTTTCTGCCGTTCGGACAACCCGGGCGGCGCTGTCGCACTTGCTTGCGTCGCGGGGGCACATTGTCAATATCGCCTCGCTCGCGGGTCATGCACCAGCACGGTACATGGGCGCCTACGGGCCGAGCAAAGCCGCGCTGGTTTCGTACACACGGCAGTTGCGATTAGAACTCGCTGCGAAGGGACTGCACGTGTTGCTGGTCTCGCCTGGACCAATTGCTCGCGCGACGCCGCGGACCTATTCGGCTGCCGAGGAGGCGTCGATTCCAGCCGAGTTTTTGCGCCCCGGGGGAGGCGTAAAGACCACCGCCGTTTCGGCCGACTGGCTGGTCAAGCGAACTTTGCAGGCTTGCGAGCGGCGCGAGGCCGAGGTGACCGTTCCTCGGTCGGCAAAAATACTGTTTGCGATCATGCAGTTGGCGCCCCGCTGGGCCGACGCCATCGTACGCAAAAGCTCGTAGGGCGTTGATTCTTAAGTCGCATGGGTTCAACTGCTTGTGGCGACTTATAATTTACACATACGGAGTTGCTAAAAATCGTGGCATGGCTACAATTCTGGTATCGCCATGGGGACGTACGGGACGACTTCTGATTCGCAACTGGTCGAACTCTTAGCCCGAGAAGGGCCGATGAGCGTCGCCGATTTGGCGCGCGCCATGTCGGTCACGGCGACCGCCGTCCGCCAGCGCCTTGTTCGGCTGATGCGAGACGGCATGGTAGGTCGCGTCGCATTGCGTTCCGGTCGCGGCCGACCCAGCCATCGGTACGCTGTGACCGAAAAGGCACGGCGACAGGCAGGCAACAACTTCGCCGATTTGGCCATGGTGCTTTGGGATGAAGTGCGAGCGATCGCGTCGCCCGAGGTCCGTCAAGGCTTGCTCGGTCGGCTGGCGCGATCCTTGGCTCGCCAGTATGTCGAACAAGTTCAGGGCGATACGGTCGACGACCGTATGGCATCGATCCAGGGGCTGTTGGCCGAGCGTCGGATCGGCGCGGAGCTGCGCTCGGGCAATGGCCAGCCCGCCGAGCAGCCGACACTCGCGATCATCGAGTGCCCGTATCCGCAGCTTGCCGAGCGCGATCGGGGCATTTGCGCGGTTGAGAACATGTTGTTTTCCGAATTACTGAACCAGCCTGTACGATTGGCTCAATGCCGCCTGGATGGCCATGCGTGCTGTGAGTTTCAAACGAAGTGACGGGAGCCTATAGTGTGGGGTTTCGCCCGGCCGCGATGCCCGCTGAGTGCTCATGTAGAAAGAATCATGCAATGACCAAACCATGGATCGAAGGACGTTTTGAAGAAAACGTCATTACGACAACCGTCGAGCAGGCGATCAATTGGGCCCGCCAGGCCAGTGTGTGGCCGATGACGTTCGGCCTGGCCTGCTGCGCCATCGAAATGATGGCGGCAGGCGCCAGCCGTTACGATCTCGACCGCTTCGGCGCCGGCGCGTTCCGCGCCACGCCGCGCCAGGCCGACCTGATGATCGTCGCTGGCACCGTGACGTACAAAATGGCCAGCCGCGTGCGCCGCCTGTGGAACATGATGCCCGACCCGAAGTTCGTCATCGCCATGGGAGCCTGCACCGTCGGCGGCGGTCCGTACTTTAAATGGGGCTACCACGTGGTCAAAGGCGTCGACCTGGTCGTGCCGGTCGATGTGTACGTGCCCGGCTGCCCGCCGCGCCCCGAAGCATTGCTCGAAGGCCTGATGCGCATTCAGGACAAGATTCGCGGCCACCGCATGAACAAGCGCAATGCCGAGTACGGCACCGACATCGTTGGGCTGCCGCTGGGCGACGAGCTGCCGGTGCCGCATCACAGTGGCTACGTTGCCGTCGAAGAGAAACAACCGTTGTTCGATCACCAGAAGATTACAGGATAGGGACGTAGCTAGTTGTTGGTTGCTAGTTGCTAGTAACCAGGGACAGCTACCAACAACCAGCAACTCATTCATGACTGAAACGCTCACGATCAAAAATCTGCACGTTAGTGTCGAAGGCAAGCCGATCTTGCGCGGCGTCGATCTTGTGATCCGCCGCGGCGAGGTGCACGCACTGATGGGGCCCAACGGCTCGGGCAAAACGACGCTCGGCTACGCCATCATGGGCCACCCCGGCTACGAAGTGACTGAAGGGTCCATCGAACTCGACGGTGCCGATTTCAAGGGGCACGACGTGCTGGCAATGGAGCCGAACGAGCGCGCTCGGGCCGGCATCTTCCTGGCCTTCCAGCGTCCGATGTCGATCCCCGGCGTGAAGATGGCCGACTTCCTGCGCCATGCAACAACCAACGTCCGCCGTCCCGAGCGCAAAGAGGGCGAAGAGCTGATCCCGATGCGCGAGTTCCGCAAGGAGCTGAAGGCCAAGATGGAGCAACTGCGCATGGACCCGGAGTTCGCCCGGCGATACGTGAACGACGGTTTCAGCGGCGGCGAAATGAAGCGGGCCGAGATTCTGCAAATGGCCATGCTGCGTCCCAAGTTCGCGATCCTCGACGAGACCGATAGCGGCCTCGATGTCGACGCCGTGCGCCTGGCCAGCCAGAGCATTGCCGAAATCGGCGGCGCCGACATGGGCATTCTGATCATCACGCACCACGACAAGCTGCTGGAGCACAATCGGCCGCAATTCACGCACGTGATGCTCGGCGGGCGGATCGTCGAAACCGGCGGACCGGAACTTGCGGAAGAACTATATACCAGCGGTTACGACCGCATCCGCGCCGCCCACCCCGAGGCGGCCGCCGACGAAGAGGCGATGAAAGAGAACAAGGAACCGGCACCGATCGTTTGACCTTTAGCTCCGGCGGGTCGCCGGGCGTTAACGTTCCAAATCAACGCGTTTACCCAAGGCGACTGCCATCATGGCCACCGATACACGTTCCGACTTCAACGTCGGCCTCGGCGAAATCAACAAGTACGATTTCCGCAACGAGGAGCACTACACGTTCAAGAGCCGCAAGGGGCTCGATGCCGGGATCGTCAACATGATCTCGGACATGAAGAACGAGCCCGATTGGATGCGGCAGTTCCGCTTGAAGAGCCTGGAGATTTTCAACTCCAAGCCAATGCCCAAGTGGGGCGGGAGCGTCGATCTCGACTTTCAGGACATCTTCTACTACATCAAGCCGTCCGACCGGCAGGGACGTAGCTGGGAAGATGTCCCGCAGGACATCAAAACCACGTTCGATCGCCTGGGCATTCCCGAGGCCGAGAAGAAGTTTCTCGCCGGCGTGAAGGCGCAGTACGAGAGCGAAGTGGTCTACGGCTCGCTGCGCGAAGATCTCGCGGCCAAGGGGGTGATCTTCACCGATACCGACTCGGCGGTGCGCGAGCATTCCGATCTGGTGCGGCAGTACTTCAGCACCATCATCCCGCCGACCGACAACAAGTTCGCGGCGCTCAACTCGGCCGTGTGGAGCGGCGGGTCGTTCATCTACGTGCCCAAGGGCGTGAGCATCGACTTCCCGTTGCAGGCGTACTTCCGCATCAATGCCGAGAACATGGGACAGTTCGAGCGGACGCTGATCATCGTCGACGAAGGCGCGCAGATTCACTACGTCGAAGGCTGCACCGCTCCGATGTACAGCACCGAAAGCCTGCACTCGGCGGTGGTCGAAATCATCGTCAAGAAGCACGCCCGTTGCCGCTACACCACGATCCAGAATTGGGCGAACAACATCTACAACCTGGTCACCAAGCGGGCCGTGGCCTATGAAGATGCGATGATGGAGTGGATCGACGGCAACCTCGGCAGCCGGCTGACGATGAAGTATCCGGCGGTCTACATGATGGAGCCGGGCGCGCGCGGCGAAGTGCTCTCGATCGCCTTCGCCTCCCACGGCCAGCACCAAGACGCCGGGGCCAAGATGGTCCACGCCGCCCCGCACACCAGCAGCCGCATCATCAGCAAAAGCATCAGCAAGAACGGCGGGCGGGCCAGCTACCGTGGGCTGGTGAAGGTCGAGCCGCACGCCGCCAAGAGCAAGAGCAACGTCGTCTGCGACGCGCTGATCCTCGATTCGCACAGCCGCAGCGACACCTACCCGTACATCGAGATCGAGAACCAGGACGTGCTCATCGGGCACGAGGCGAGCGTGTCGCGGATCGGCGAAGAGCAATTGTTCTACCTGACCAGCCGCGGCCTCAGCGAGCCCGAAGCGAGCACGATGATCGTCAACGGATTCATCGAGCCGCTGGTGAAAGAGCTGCCGATGGAATACGCCGTCGAGATGAATCGGCTGATCGAGTTGCAGATGGAAGGGACGGTCGGCTAAAGGCCGGCGGTACACGCCATGGCAACGATCACGTGGAATGCGACGGTCGATGACCTGTACAAGGTTGACTCCAAGGCCGAGTTGGTCGATGGAGAGCTACTCATCATGCCTGCGGGCGGGCGGTGGCACGGAACAGCATCGAAGAACATTCTCATCAGCCTCGACGCACATGTGCGTCGACTTGGTGTTGGCATGGCCCTCGGCGATAACGTCGGTTTCTTGTGTGATTTGCCGAACCGTCGCTCGTTCAGCCCCGATTGCGCCTATTACACAGGGCCTGATTCAGGAGTAGACTTCCTGCCGCGAGCGCCCGTTTTCGCTGTAGAAGTTCGCAGCAAGGAAGACTACGGCTCGGGTGCTGACCGGCGCATTGCACGAAAGCGAGCGGATTACTTCACCGCCGGCACGCAAGTCGTGTGGGACGTCGACATCGACGCTAACGAAATCCGCGTCTACCGGGCGACGAATCCAGAGAAACCGACGGTCTATGGTTCCGGAACGCTGGCCGAGGCCGAGCCGGCCGTCCCTGGCTGGACGTTTGCCGTGGACGAGCTGCTTGCCTAGAAAATGAATTGAGGGTCATGTCCACCGCGATCGCCGCCGGGTTCACGAACGAAGCGTTCGAGTCGTTTCTCTCCACTCGCAACGAGCCAGCGTGGCTCGTCGATCTGCGCCGCGAGGCGTGGGCGCGGTTCAACGCGCTCGAGCTTCCTTCGCGGCGCGAAGAAGAGTGGATGCGGACCGATATCCGCCTGTTCCGGTTCGAGAAGTTCGGCCTGCCGGGCGAAATCGCAAGTGGTGTCGCGGCGCCGGACGCGCTGCTCACCCACGGTGTTGAGCTGGCCGGCCGCGCGACGACGCTCAATGGTCGCCCCCACTCAAGCGAACTGGCCGAGAAGTATCGCAAGCAAGGCGTGCTGTTCGGCAGTCTCGATGAGCTGGTCGTCGAGCATGGCGATTTGCTCCAGCAGCACCTGTTCCGCGCGGTCGATTGGCGGGTCGATAAGTTCGCCGCCTTGCACGCGGCGGCGTGGTGCGGCGGCACGCTGCTGTACGTGCCTCGCGGCGTGACGATCGACGAGCCGCTGCACGCCCTCACGGCCCTCGTCGATGGGAACACCGACCTGAACCACACGCTTGTTGTGCTCGAAGAAGGCGCCCAGGCGACGCTGCTCAGCGAGACCGCCGGCGACGATCGCCCTGGGCTGCATTGCGGCGCGATCGAACTATTGGTCGGCCCCGGTGCGCGGCTGCGCTACGTCAACCTGCAAAACTGGGGACAGCACGTCTGGCACTTCGCGCATCAAAAAGCGCTCGTCGAGCGCGACGGCCGCTTGCAGTGGACCATCGGCGCCCTCGGCAGCCGGCTGGCGAAGGTGAATCAGCACGTGGCGCTGGTTGGCGAGTACGCCGCCACGCAGGTCAACGGTGTGATGTTCACCGAGGGGAAGCAGCACCTGTCGTACCATACGCTGCAGCACCATCGCGCCGCCAACTGCAAGAGCGACCTACTGTACAAAGGCGCGTTGCAGGACAAGTCGCATCTGGTGTGGCGCGGCATGATCAAGGTCGACGTCGGCGCCCAGAAGACCGACGGCTACCAGCGCAACGACAACCTGATGCTCAGCGAAACCGCTCGGGCCGATTCGATCCCGGGGCTCGAAATCGAGGCCGACGACGTGCGCTGCACCCATGGCGCCACGGCCGGCCGGGTCGACGAGTCGCAGGTGTTCTACGCTCGCTGCCGGGGGCTGACGCGCAAGGAGGCGATCCGCATGATCGTCGCCGGCTTCTTCCAGCAGGTGTTCGATCGGATTACGATCGAAAGCGTCCGCGGCGCATTGGGCGAAGCGATCGGTCGTCGCATACGTGAGTACGAATGAGCCGGA
>DASZPI010000843.1:0-4302 GCA_035550355.1 Pirellulales bacterium | reverse complement strand
TGGCGGCAATGCCTTCGACTTCGGGCGACCGGTTTCTCGATCACGCGATCATCTACGCGCTGATCGAACTCAACGCCCCGGCTGAAACTGTCCGCGGACTCGCCGCGACCGATCCGGCCATTCGTCGTGCCGCGGTTATCGCACTCGATCAAATGCGGAGCAGTTCCTTGACTCGCGAACAGGTTGCGCCGCTACTGGCGACCGACAATGCTGCGCTGCAGCAGGCCGTGCTCGAGGTGATCGAGCGTCACCAAGGCTGGGCGCCAGAGATTGCACCGCTAATCGCCACGTGGCTCGCCGACACGCAGCCGAACGCCGAGCGAGTTGCCGCAGCGCGGGCGACGTTGATCGCATTCTGCCGCGAGAAGTCGATTCAAAAGGTCATCGGCCAGGCGTTGGCGAATTCCGCCACCGCGCCGTCAATACAGACGATTTTGCTGGATGTCATCGCGCGCTGCGATTTGACCGAAATCCCGCACGACTGGGAACAGCAGATCGATCGCTACTTACGGACCGGAAACGAACAACTTCTTCGACAGACCATTCCGACGGCCGCAGCACGCAATCGACAAGGACTATTTGATGTGGTTCTGATCGAAATTGCGCACAACACTTCGATCGCGTCCGACGTACGCCTGGCGGCACTCGCGGCGCGCAATGGGTCGGATCGGTCGCTGAGCGACGCAGACCTTCAGTTCCTCACGTCGTACTTGCGCAACGAGGCGGCTCCGCTCGACCGGCTGACGGCGGCCACGGTGTTGGGGCGAGCTTCACTTACCCCTGCGCAACTCGGCGAACTGATTCGATACGTCGAGTCGGCTGGGCCGCTGGAACTTGCCTCCCTGCTGGGCGCGTACGATGCCGAGGGAAGCGAGGCATTGGGCCTACGGCTCGTGGCGGCACTGGACAAATCGCCCGGGTTCGACAGCTTATCGGTGGGACGGGTCGAGCAACTCATGGCGAAATACCCATCAGCCGTTCGCGCAATGTCGCAGCCGTTGCTGGGTCGGCTGAATGCGGGCCTCGAACAACAACGCAGGCATTTGGCTAACTCGGCGCCGCTGCTGGCGGGCGGAGATGCGGCCAATGGTAAGAAATTGTTCTTCGGGTCCAAGGCGACCTGTTCGGCCTGCCATCGCGCCGGCACGCAAGGCGGCGCCATTGGCCCCGATCTAACCAAGGTCGGTCAGATCCGCGCCCCGATGGATCTGCTCGAGTCGGTCGTCTATCCCAGCTCGTCGTTCGTCCGTGGTTATGAGAGCTTTCAGGTGGTCACCGATGCGGGGCAATCGTACATCGGCATTTTAGGGCGCGAAACTGCCGACGCTGTCTTCTTGCGGACCGCCCAGCGCGAGGAGGTCCGGATTCCGCGTGCGGCGATCGACGAACTCGTGCCAAGCAAGCTATCGATCATGCCGCAAGGTTTCGACCGTCTCCTCTCGCCACAGGAAATGCGCGACCTGCTGGCGTATCTGCAGTCGCTCAAATAACGTTCGTGGTAAAGTGTGACGCCTGGTTCGTACGCAATGAAGGTCCGTCGGCTGCAAGGTCGATAAATCGCAGCGGACGCCTGGCTCGCACGCGCGCCGGGCGGTCGAATGAGCGGGCCAACCTTGCTTGCGAGTCCTACGCCCATGAACAGTATGGAACATGTCGAAGGCGTCATCATTCTGGGGCTCGCATTGGTGGCGGTCGCGGTAGCCAGTGCGCTTCGCGGCCTGTACATTCGGTCGAACATTCCTTTTTTGGCCCGTAAAAAGACCGAAGGTGCACAGCAGCCGGCGACCGTTCCTGCGACGGCACTCATCGCAGCGCCGCGCAAGGCCGCCTAGGTGGTGGGGCGCCGAATCGATCGCCCTGGCCTTTGTTCGGCCACTTAAGTCGCGGATACGCCGCTGGCCAGTTCCGCGATCATCGCATTGAGCTCGGGCTTGAGCCGTTCGATCGCGCTGTTTAATTCCGCGAACAAGTTTTCGACTTCGTTCCAATCGCCGGCAGCCGCGTGCTGTTCAAGGTTCAATGCGTAACGGTACGGCGCTTTGGTCGAAAAGTAGCTAACCGAACCTTTGATCGTATGCGCCGCGCGCTTCATGGTGGCAGCGTCGCGACGGGCTATCGCCTGGTCGAGCTCTTCAAGCAATTCCGGGCAAACCTTCAACAAGGTGGCCGCCAACTCGCACGCCAGGACAGTGTCTCCCTGTAGTGAATCGAGAATCTCGGCCCGATCGCGCATCTCCGTGTCGACCGATGTGATGGTTTCGCATTGCTGCGGTCCCGCCGCAGGGACCGCTTCCGAAGCGTCGCCAGGCCGCAACCAAACTGCTTCAATTGCCTCGAACAGTTCGCGGGTCTGAATCGGTTTCGAGACGTAACCATCCATGCCGCAGTGTAGGCATTGCTCGCGATCCCCCTTCATGGCATGTGCCGTGATGGCGATGATCGGCAAGTGTCGATCGGTCTCGGCTTCGCGCTGGCGAATAGCGGCAGTCGCCTCGATGCCGCTCATCTCGGGCATCTGCACGTCCATCAGCACGAGATCGAAGTCCTGCATCTCGACCAGCCGAACGGCCTCGTGTCCGTTGCTGGCAATCGCGACATCGTGTCCCCATTTTTCCAGCCAGCGCAGCATGAGCTGTTGATTCACCAGGCTGTCTTCGGTGAGCAAGATGCGCAATCGGCGGCGCGGATGGTAAGCATGCGCTGGCGGCGGCTCGCGTCGGGCCGGCGCCTCGTGATCGCCCAACGTCTTCACGAGCGTCTCGAGCAGCTCGCTCTGGCGGAACGGCTTGGTCAGGTAGGCCGAGAAACCCTCGTCGCGTGCGCGCATTCGATCGTTCGCCTGGATGGTCGACGAGAGCATGATCAGCCGCACGCCGCCCAGGTACTCGCGGGCACGAATCTCGCGCGCCAAGCCGAAGCCATCCATCTCGGGCATCATACAATCGATAATTGCCGCCGCGAACGGCCGACTCTCTTCGGTGGCGGTGGCGAGCTCGTCGAGCGCACTGGCGCCGCTGGCGACAATCGTCGGTTCAGCGCCCCAACTGGTCAGCAACTCCTGCATGATCCTGCGGTTCGTAGCATTATCGTCGACCACCAAAACACGCAGACCGCGCACGTCGATCATCGGCTGTTCGGGTTCAACGATGCCCGGTTGCAACTCAAAGCAAACGTCGAGATGGAAGGTGCTGCCTTTGCCTTCCTCGCTTTCGACGCGAATATCGCCGCGCATCATGCGCGCCAACTGCGATGAGATGGTCAGGCCCAAGCCGGTGCCGCCGTACTTGCGGGTCGTCGAACCATCGGCCTGCGCAAAGGCGTCGAAGATGCGCTGCTGCTTGCTCGGCGGGATGCCAATTCCGGTGTCGGTCACGGTGACATGCAGGCAGACTTCGTTGGCATGCTGCCACGTGGTGTCGACTTCGAGGACAATTTCGCCCCGAGTGGTGAATTTGATCGCGTTGCCAACCAGGTTGATGATGATCTGCCGCAGCCGGCCGGCATCTCCGATCAACCGGTCGGGAACATGTGGCCGCACGTGACACAGTAGCTCCAGCCCCTTGGTCGCTGCGCGCAGGGCAAGGCTTTTCATTGTGTCGTCGAGGCTGTCGCGTAGACTGAATGCGATCGGGTCGAGCTCGAGACGACCTGCTTCCATCTTTGAAAAGTCGAGAATGTCGTTCAGCAATCCGAGGAGTGCGTCGGCCGAGCTCTTGACCATGCTCAAGTACTCGCGCTGCTCGGGCGTTAGCGACGTGTCGAGTGTCAACTCGGTCATGCCGAGAATGCCATTCATCGGCGTGCGAATCTCGTGGCTCATGTTGGCCAGGAACTCGCTCTTCACGCGGCTAGCGGCCTCGGCTGCCTCTTTGTCCTTGCGCAGCGCTTCGGCTTGCTTGCGCTCGGTGATATCGCCGAAGTTGACAATTACGCCGCGGACGTCCGGCTTGTCGAGCAAGTTGGTAACCGATGCCTCGACCGTCCGCCACGAGCCAGCGCGGTCGGCCAGCCGCGCTTCGATCAGAATGCATTCACCAGGCCGAGCACGTGCCGACTCGAGCGCGGCACGCCAGGCCGGTCTGTCGTTTTCATGCACGCGCTCGTCGAGCTGTCGCCGCATGATTTCCGCCGAGGGAATGCCCAACACGCGCTCGATGGATGGGCTGGCGTAAATGATGGTCTCCGAGGCATCGAGCTTCAAAATCACGTCGCTGGTGTTCTCGATCAACGACCGGAAGTGGGCTTCGCTACGGCGCAGCGAAGCTTCCGCCTCGCGCAGGCTCTGTTCACGCCCGGCAACTT
>DASZPI010000842.1:0-4906 GCA_035550355.1 Pirellulales bacterium | reverse complement strand
CCACAGGGAAAAAAGTCGGTCCGCAAGCGTACGAGAAAGCCGGACAAGATGCGTCCTCTGACAGAGAAACAGCAACAAGCCTTTGAGATGGTAGTCGAATGCAATGGCAATAAGACACAGGCAGCGAAACGATTGTCCATCGATCGTTCTACTCTGGACCAGCACTACGACGCGGCCTCCGCAAAGATTGAGGCGATCAAATCGCCTCGCGGCAAGCGCACAAAAAGCCTGCCATTAGACTCCCGAGGTCAAGCGAACGTGACAAACGCCGATCACGAACGTCGCCGTTAATCTCGCAAGTGACTGGGGGTAGTTTCGGGGGTAATGCGGGGGTATCGACCAAAATTCTTTCGATTGCCATAAGTCCCAGTGCGCTCGGGGCTTTCTTCGTCCGATGCGGGTATTTAGCTGATCATACCCCCAGCTTTCGTCGGGATTAGTGAAGCCATCTAATTCCCCGCCGAGAGCTTTCACATGACGCGGCTCACTGCTGCTGAGATTCGTGCTTATCGCGAACTGGCCGAGGCCATGCGACGACTTCGGATGGCGCAAGCTAGGGCGGCGCGGAGACGGGGACCACGGCCGGTTCAAACGAAGGCGGAAGTCCGACCGCCATAAACGCCGAAAGCCGGGGCAGCAACGACCCGGCTTTCAACGCGTGAATCTGATTCAGCAGCAGTAACAGCAGCAGCACAGGAGGTCACCCGTGCGTACCGTCAAGTCTACTCGCCGCCGCGCCCAGCGGCAAGCACATGGCGACTTCTTCGAACGCCATTTTCCAACTCATCTCGCCGCGGTGTTGCGCGACCTTCAAGGCCGAGCCGACCACTTAGGGCAAACGGACCACCGCGCGTATCGTTTGTTGAACTTGGAGCTGCTTCGCACGCTGCGACAGTATCGAGTTCGACCGTCGGACGAGCTTAGGCGCGAAGTCATCGTCGAGGTTTTTCGAAGTCTGGCTCAGCCGGCACCGGCGCCGCGAAGGCGGTCACGCATGCGGAGGCCTGCCGCATGATCACCACGACCCCAGGCTACGCGGCCCGACGAGTCATTGACCGGTGGGCAAGACTTTGCCGGCTCGAGCCTCGCTTCCTCGTACTCGCTGACCGAGCGCGTCGCCGTAACGGCAACGATTGGCACGCGTATGAGGCCATCAAACGGGCGATGAATGAGTTGCTGCGGGGCATTCCAAATTTCAGCTCCGACGACTGGGACGCAGCCCATCGGCACCTTTGCGCCAGATGGCGCAGGAGGATTTGAACCTCAAATGGCCCGCTCCAGAATCATCAAGCCCGAGTTCTACCTGAACGAGAAACTCGTTGCGCTTCACCCACTCACCCGCCTTCTTTACCCGGGACTTTGGCAGCAGGCCGATCGCGACGGGCGACTTGAGGATCGGCCGCTACGCCTGAAGCTGGCCATCCTGCCATATGACAATTGCGACGTCGACACGATGCTGCAAGAACTGCACGACGAAGGGTTTATCGTTCGGTACGAAGTCGATGGCATCCGTTACATCGCGATTCCGGCTTTCAGTGAGCACCAGTCGCCGCACGTCTCGGAAAAATCCCGCAACTTTCCTGGGCCGCCCGATTCAGCACCAGTCAAGCACGGTGCAAGTACGGTGCAGGAATCAGTCAAGCACGGTGCCGGCACCAATCAAGCACCGCCGGTAACACGATCACCGTCTCCCCATTCTGATTCTGATTCTGGTTCTGATTCTGATTCTGATTCTGGTTCTGGTTCGAAGAGGGCCTCTCCTGACGGAGAAGCCCAGTCGGAACCGGACGGAGGTTTCAAGCTGAGTCCAGGCTGTTCAAAGAGATCACGATCGTCGACTCGCAGCAGAAAGCCAAAAAGCGAATTCGTCAAACCGACTGTCGAGGAAGTGCGGAAGTACTGTCTCGAACGGAAGAATGGAATCGCCCCTGAAGAGTTCGTGGACTTTTACGACGCCAACGGCTGGGTGCAGGGGGATGGAACCAAGCCGATCAAAGATTGGAAAGCCGCGGTACGCACCTGGGAGCACAGGCGGCACAAGGATCTGGCCGCGGCGAATCACCAACGAAGGCGCCGCGCAGTATCCGGACAGGACAACACGAGCCGCGTCAACGGGGGGGGCGATTATGGCAGCCTCGTCTCCCAGACGTCCGACACTCAGACTTGCGGAGCGACGCCATGAACACCACCAGTGCAAACCCTGGCCTGGCTACGCTACCACGAATCTCTCGCAACGTTCGGCTCCTTCCGTCGGTCGACCGGCGTCCCGACGGCACTGACCCGGTGTTGATCCGGCTGTTCGCGCGGCTTGTCTCCGGCCGAGCCCCTTGGCCGCTCTACCTCCACGGCCCCGTTGGCCGCGGCAAGACTCTGGCTGCCCTGTGCCTATGCGACGTCGCGCGCTCGGCCGCGTACTTCACCGCGGAGGGTTTGTGCGACACCGCCACGGAGCTGAAGCTCCGACCCGACGAGTTACGTGACTTCTGGGAAACCGTTGCAGCGAAGGACTTGGCTGTGCTTGACGAGATCGGCCTGCGCGGGGAGCCGTCCGACTTCGCTTACACCACGCTCAAGCGATTCCTCGACGCTCGCGAACTGTGCGGCCAGCGGCGCGCGATCTACATCTCGAACCTTGCACCGAAAAACCTAGCCAAACTCTACGACGATCGCATTTGCTCGCGTCTGTTTTGCGGCTCGCGCTTCGAACTGCATGGCAGCGATCGGAGGTTCGCATGAGCCCGCGCACCACAAAGCATCGTGATCACACCCCAGTCGGCGAACTGCTCGACCGAACGCCGCCGCACAGCGTCGAAGCTGAGCGGGCGGTCCTGGGGAGTGCGATGCTTGATCCGCGTCTCCTCGACGAACTGGCGGCAATCCTTGACAGTCCCGATGCGTTCCACGTCCACGCGCACCAGGTCTTGTACCAGCACATGCTTGCAATGGACGCCGACGGCGCGCAGTTGGACGTTGCCCTTTTGAGAGAGCGGCTCCGTCAGCATGGTGACCTCGAAGCGGTCGGTGGTTCACTGTACGTGGCCGAAGTCTTGCAGTCGGTTCCGACGGCGGCGAACGCCGTGTACTACGCGAACATCGTGCGTGGCTATGCGCTTCGACGGGCAACGATCCACGCTGCGGCCGACATTCTGCGCGACGCGTACGAAGGAACGATCGATACCACGGACCTCATCGCATCAATGCACAGTCGAGCGGACGGCCTGAGTGAGCGCACTGCCGGCGTCTCAGTAGTGACCGCATCGCAGGCCGTGGAATCGGCACGCATGCGAATTCAGTCGTTGCTCACCGATCGTTATGGGACTTCGTTGGACACCGGATTGACGGAACTTGACCAAAGAACCGGCGGCATGTTTCCCGGCGAGCTTGTGGTGCCAGCGGCTCGCACATCCGTCGGGAAAACAGCGCTAGCGGTCCAAATCTCCGTGCGGCATGCGTTTCAGGGGCGGTCCGTACTGTTTTTCTCGTCCGAGATGAAAGCCGCCGAACTGGCGCTTCGAGCGGTGTGTGCGCGAGCTGGCGTCAGCGGCGGCTGGATACGAAACCGAAGTGTCACAGATCGTGAGCTGGCGATGGTCGAAACCGCGGCCGAAGAGTTTCGCAAGATCCCTCTGTTCATCGATCAAAGCACAAGACCATCGGCCATCGAGATTCGACACACCGCACGTCGCCTGCATCGACGCGCACCGCTTCGCCTCATCGTGATCGATCATTTGCAGCGCCTGCGGGGCGCCGACGAGCGGCGGTCGCTGAATGAGCAAATCGGCAAGCTCGCCGCGGACGCGAAGAACTTGGCACTCGAGCTTGATATTCCTGTGTTGCTGCTCTCCCAGGTGAACCGGGACAGCGATAAGGCCCATGATCACAAACCGCGATTATCGAATCTGTCGCAGTCCGGCGTTATTGAGACCGATGCGGACCAGGTTTGGATTCTCCACCGGCCGGAGTTGTACAAGCGCGATCCTGATCTACGTGGCGTGGCGGAAATCAACGTCGCGAAAAACCGCAATGGCGCGACAGGCGAATTCTCGTTGCGCTGGGATGCTGCGCTTACAACGTTTCGCGATGCACCTTCCCAACAGAATGAGCTCGATGACGAATCAAAGGTCGAACAGTTTCTCCAGTCTTAAGGTTGTGTAGCAACATGAACAATTCCGCACACGACGTTGTAATCGAGATCCTGAATACACACCAAAGTGACCGAGGACCGGCGCCAGGTCTCGTGAACGCAGAAAGTTCGGACGCTTACGTCGGATATTTTCAATCGTTCACGGGAATGCAATGGACTGTGCAGTTTTTCGACAACGGCGGCCGCGGAATCTTACGATGCGGAAGCGCTGGTTGGGACAATGGACTCGAGATTGTGAATGGCGTTGTCCCGCCATTGCCATCCATCTTGTCCGACGTTCGAATGTGGTTGGCGGCCTGCTACCTGGCCGCGACGTGCGATCCGGACAAGGAATTGACGTTCCTCGAAATCGAATGCGAATACGAAGACGACCATGGCTCGTAAAGCGCCGAATACCAAGTCCGGAGCCTATCCGACCCCGTGCAGCGCGCGGCGCGAAGTGTTCGTGCTACTCGATGAAGCGGACGGAGATGCAACTCGCATTTTTCCCGGCAACGCTTGTAAATACTTCGGACTCTACCTCAATCTTCACGGCGAGTTACTCACCCTCGACATCCACCGACGATTGAAGAGCGGCATACTGCGCGTCGTTGGATCGACACCTGCAGCCGATTGTCGAATTGAAAAAAACAAAATCCTTGGCGACACGCTTCTGTCAGATGCTGAATTTCAGTGGGCGAGCGCGTGTTGGCTTGCGGCGACCGGCGAGACGTTGCAGCCTGCGCGAACGTAACGACATGCTCGACAATCAGACGCGCTTTG
>DASZPI010000841.1:0-4123 GCA_035550355.1 Pirellulales bacterium | reverse complement strand
GATGGCCGCGCCTACAGCAACGCCGACGAGTTCAAGCGGCTGCTGCTCGACGACCTGGGCGCGTTCAACGCGGCGTTCATCGAAAAGCTGGCGACCTATGGCCTGCGGCGAACCGTGTCGTTCGACGACCGCGACGAACTGAACGCGATCGCCGAGGCCAGCCGGGCGCACGATTATCGCCTGCGAGATTTGATCAGTGCATTTGCAGGATCGGATTTGTTTGTGAAGCGATGAAGGTAACATGACCCGGCGGCGGATGGAGCGAGCGATCAAGACTACGGATGCGAATCACCCTTCCCAGGAACCCAAAATCATGAGCAACCTTCTCTTGAACCGAGGGCGCTTGAGCCGCCGGCAAGTGCTGCGGGGCATCGGGGTGACGATGGCTTTGCCGTTGCTCGACTGCATGGGCGCCGTGCCGACGCGCTCGAAGCCGAAGCGCAGCGTGTTTCTGTATATTCCCAACGGTGTGAATACGCTCACCTGGCAGATCGAAAAAGCCGGCAAGGATTTTGAGTTCACCAAGTCGTTGGCTTCGCTCGAGCGTCATCGGGCCGATGTGACCCCGATCAGCGGTTTGCACCATCCGATGGTGCTGGGCAAGCACCATAACTGCGACAAGGTGTGGCTCACCGGGGCCGACGTGCCCAGCGACGGCGGCGCATTCCGCAACACGGTGTCGGCCGACCAACTGATGGCCGAGGTGCAAGGCGAGGCGACGCGTTACGCCTCGCTGGAATTGGCCATCGAAGGTCACTCGCTGGCCTGGTCGCGCGACGGCATTCAACTGCCCGCCGAGCGCAACACGCAAAACGTGTTCAACATGCTGTTCGGAGTCGAGAAAGAAAGCAAAGAAGCGATCCGCCGCCGCTTGTCCCGACGCGGCAGCATTCTCGACCTGGTCGCCGACGATGCCAAGCGCGTGACCGGCAAGCTGGGCAGCAAGGACCGCAACAAGCTCGATGAGTACCTCACCGCCGTTCGCCAGGTCGAGCTGCGCACGCAGCGCGCCGACTCGTGGCTGAACATTCCCAAGCCGCAGCTCGACAGCGCCGACGCGGCCCACCTTAGCCGCAAGCTCGATATGAGCGTGGTGGCCGAGTATCAGCGGCTGTTCTACGACCTGATGGTGATGGCCCTGCGGACCGATTCGACCCGCGTGATTACGTGCATGATCGGCAACGAATCGAACAGCGGGGCCATACCCGACCTTGGCATCACGCAGACGCGTCACGGCCTCAGCCATCACAACGGCGATCCCGAGCAGTTGCGCCGCCTGACGCAGACCGACGCGTTCCTGGTCGAGCAGCTCAGCTACTTTCTCGATCAGCTCAAGTCGTACGACGAAGACGGGCAGTCGTTGCTCGACACCACGCAGGTGCTCTGGGGTAGCGGCATGGCCTACGGTCACAGCCACGGCAACGCGAATCTGCCGACGATTCTCGCCGGCGGCCGCGCCTTGGGCTACAAGCACGGTCAGCACGTCGATTTCAACCTGCCGCACATCGGCCAATACAACGTCGCCGACGCCAGCGGCCACTACCGCATCTGCTCGCGGCCAATCGACGACAACGCGCGCGTTAGCAACCTGCTGCTGACGATGTTGCAGCGCGTCGATGTGCGCGCCGAGCAGTTTCAGGACAGCGTGCAGCCGATGTCGGAATTGCTCGTGTGATCGCCATGCAAAAGTACTCAACGATCCTACTGGTCGGTATCGCTGCCTGGGCCGCGGTGTCGCGCGCCGACGAGCCGCGTAAGTTTCGCACCGATGCCGACGGACCGGTGCTAGCCGACGAGGCCAAGAAGAAGCCCAAGCCCGGCGTGCTGCCGTGGTACCAACTGGTCGACGGCCAGTTCCCGCCCGAGGGCTCGGCCCACGCCATCGCCGGCGAGCTGATCCAGGTGGATCATCTCGAGCGGCGATTCCGCCTGCGGGTGGATCGCAACGACAGCCAGGATCGCGGCGTCTGGGACCTGCCGCTCGATGCCGTGATGTTGCCTTACGGCTCGATTTACTATCACGGCTCGCCTGCGGTGTTGCAGGACATTCCGCTGGGCACGCACCTGCACGGCCTGTTCTACCTGCGCGCACCTGACGACACCGCCACTCCGTTCGTCACGTCGTACTATAACCGCCGAACGCCCGAGTTCGATTTCGGCCGCTGCTTCCGCATCGAAGACGATTTCACGTTCCACGCGCGGCAAAAGCGGCTTTGGAAGATCGAGTCGGTCGATCTGGCGGCGAAAAAACTCGTCGCCACCTTGCAGGCCGAGGGCGAAGTCGCCGGCAAGCCGCAATCGTTCGACCTGACGTCGAGCACCGAGGTGTACGAAGGGCGCGGATTCGCCACGCTCGATTCGTTGCAGGCTGGCCGGTTGGTGATGCTCAACCTGACTTGGGCGACGTTGTATGGCCCGGGGCGCATCCGCGAAATCTGGCTCGACGAGCCAAGTCGGACGCTGGCGCGCGAACGTCAGATGGAGCGGCATCGGAACCATACTCGCGAGCATGGCCTGCCCGGTTGGGTCGAGGCGGTGGACGACGAACAGCAGATCGTGACGATCACGTTTTTCGGCAGCGTCGACCCCGCGCTGTTCGACGGGCTGACGCGGACCAACGCCGAACCGTACGGCTGGCCGCTGTCGAAGCCCGAAGATAACCCGACCGCGCCGAAAGGGACGATTGCCGTGGCGCGCGACAGCCTGATGACGTACGATCAGCTCAACGATCGCAAAGGGGGCAACCTCCTTGGCGTCGAACGGATTTCGGCTGCGCCGGGCAGCAGCGGCGTGCGCATTCGCGTGCAGTGCGACATGCTGCTCGAAGGCTTTCGGCCGACGCGGATCGTGCGATTCTTTCCGGCCACGTGGAAGGTAATCGCTCTGCCGCGCGAAGAAGAGTTTTTTGGGCGCGAGTGACGATTGGCCGCGTTCTTGTTTCGAGGCACGCCGATGAAGCACGCAGTGTGGGTTTTGCTGGTGGTGTTGGTTCCTGCGGTACTCGCGGCCGACGGCGACAAGCTGCTGGGCGTACGTTCGCAGGCCGAGTTGGACGCGGCCATCACCTCGATGAGCGATCCAGCCTTGCGCCGAGCGCTTACCGAGCATGCGGCCGCCGTGTTGGCGGCAGCCACAGAACACACCCACGCCGCCGCCGTGGCCCGCGTCGTTGAGGCGAGCTCGGGCAAGATCGAGCGTGCGAACACGACGCCCGAAGCCATCCAGCGCGCCGCCGGCGGCGAGCTGGCCGTGTTCGACACGCTAAAGCTGGTCGATCTTGCGGTGCCGAACACCAGTCCGCACGACAAGCGCGCCGCCGACCTTTACGACACGGCGTTCTTCGAACACCTTGGCCAACTGAAATCGCTGGAATCGCTGCATGTCATCACCACGAAGCTGGACGACGACGGCATCGGTGCGCTGGCCGGGCTTGCGAACCTGAAGTCTCTGAAGTTCACCAACAACGGCAAGCTCACCGACGTCGGCCTCGAAAAACTCGCCGGGCTCAACAAGATCGAAACGTTTTCGTTCGTAGGCACGGGCATGCAAGGACACGCGTTTGCCAAGTTCGAAGGCTGGACGCGGCTCACCAAGTGCAGCTTCCGCGGCAGCAGCATCGACGACGAAGGGCTGCGGTTGATCTGCGAGCGGTTTCCAAACCTCGAGAGCCTTGGCCTCGCGCATGCCAAGCTGGTCACCGATGCCGGCGCGGTCCACCTGCCCAAGCTCACGAAGCTCAAGAACCTCGAGCTTGGCAGCCGCAACGCCACGCCGGCGTGCCTGGCGAACCTGCGGTCGATGCGGCTCGAGTATCTGCAACTCGGCGACGGTCTTGACGCCGCCGAGGGGATCGCACAGTGCAAACAACTGCCGACCTTGCGCCGGCTGACGCTGACGCACTGCGAAAAGCTCGACGACGACGCCGTGCGGCTGGCGACCGAGCTCAAGCAGCTCGAACAGCTGGAAATCGGCGGCCTGCCGATCTCCGACGAACGAGCGGCAAGTTTCGCGGGCTTTGCGTTCCTCAAGAGCCTGGTGCTGGCCAACCGGCCGAAGGGCTACCCCCCCGAGATCGAGGCGAAAATCAGGGCCTCGCTGCCGAACGTCGCTGTCACGTTCGTCA
>DASZPI010000840.1:0-3698 GCA_035550355.1 Pirellulales bacterium | reverse complement strand
CCTAACCAACCCATCACGCCGGTCACCACCAGAATCGGCAGGGCGTTGGGAATCAGTGCAACCATGGCCACCATCGGCCGCCGGAACGCCACCAGTAGCATGATCGCGATGCCGACGGTCGCGGCACCAAACGTCAGCCATTGATCCTGGCTCACGCTCTCGATCATGTGCGTGAGCAACACGAAGAAGCCGGTCACCTCGGCCTCGGCAAATTCCTGCTGGCTGATCCGCGTGACCTGGTCGATGAGTCGCTGCTTCTCGGCGGCCGGCTGCCGCTCGCGTGCCCGCAGCATGATTCGCAGGTACGTGCGACCACGATCGTCGGCGTCGTTGCCCACCAGCGCGCCGGCCAGCGGCATGGTTTGCTTTAGCAGCGCGATTTGCGCCTCGAGCCCGATGCTTTGCAGCCGGCTGCTGCCGAGTCCGACATCGAGCACGTCGGCCAGGCTCATCGTCTTCGTCAGTCCAGGCACGTCGCGTCCGGCTTCGTCAGCGACGATCACTTCGTGCTGCAACCGTTCTTCGAGCTTGCGCAGTCGAGCGAGCAACTCGGCATCGACCGTGCTCGAAACCGGCACGATCACGTCCAACAACCCTGCCCCGCCCAGGCGCGATTCGACGAATGTGTACGCCTGCACGAGCGGGCTATCTGAACGAAAGTTGCGCGTGAAGTCGGTCTCGACGCGCAGCCGCGGGATGCCAGCCATCGCTGCGAGCGTGCCAACCGTAAGCACCAGCGCCAACATTCCGGGGCGCTGCTCGATCAAACTCGCCAACCACGCCAGCGATCGATTCAATCGTGCGGAACTCGCGGCGGCGGGCGGCTGCTCATCGCGTGCTCCCAACAAGATCAAGCCCGGCAGAAACATCGCCATGGCCACCAACGCCAGCCCGCTCGCCAAGGCCATCATCGCCCCAAAGTCGATCACCGGCCCCACGTGCGCGAACATCAACGAACCAAACCCGGCGGCATCGGTGGCGCACGACCAGAACACCGGCGCCAGCAAAGCGACTCCGGTGCCGCGCAGTGCGGCAACGCACCCAACCCCGGCGCGACGCGCATCGCCGTAGCCGACGATCACGTGCATCACCGTCCCGACACAAATCACCGTCACCAGCGCCCACAGCATCGAGCTGACCATGCTGAGCCGAAAACCAGCATGACTCAGCAGCGCCTGCGTCCACACCAGGGTAGCCAACATCACGGCCAACGGCACGATCACCCACCGCACGCTCCGGAAGCAGATCACAATCACCAGCATCAACAGCGCGGTCGACGTTGCTCCCAGCAGGCGGCCGTCGGCTTCGAGATGCCGGAAGCCATCGAGCACGAGCACCGGCTCGCCCGTGAGCACTCCGGTGCGATCGTGCGCCTCGACGATCGAGCGCAAGCGGTCGATCGTTTCGCGTCGCGGCACCGAGCCTTCGCCCAACGGCGTCAACAAGCACGCGACACCCGCGGTCTGATGATCGGGCCCCAGGGTGTAGCCTTCGCATAGCCTCAGGAATTTGTCGCGCAGCGGCGACTCGAGGATATGCTTGCCGAGCACGGGGCTCGACGTGAGGCTGAATGCCGTCACGACCCCGGGCACCTCGCGGAGCTGCGCGGTCAAACGATCGAGGCGATCCAGGCCTTCGGCATCGAGCAGGTGCGGATCGACATACGCGGCCAGCGCGATCTCGTCGCCGCCAAAGATGCGCTTGAGTTTTCGATACGGCCCCAACAACGGATCGTCGGGCGCAAACATCGCTTCGATCGAGCGGTTGAACGCCAGTTGCCGCGAGAGCGGAAACGCCGCGATCGTGAGCAGCACGCCCACGACCAACAGCGGCCAACGCCACGCAAGCAACCAATCGACAATCCGTTCGGGCATGCCAGCGTGAGATGAAAGCACGGGGGCGAAACATCGGGGATGAGGCACAGTTTAGCCGGCAGCACGCGCCTGCGGACGGGGGTCGCACCGGCATTGCTTTAATCTCAAGCGCAAGTTGCTGTGAGGGAAGCAGTTGCAAGTGCTGGCTGAATGGCCGACCAGCCTTGACCCTTGAGGAACGACACACCTATAATCCCGCCTCCTCGCGTTAGTTCACGTCTTAACGGCTGTCTGCACTTCGGTTTGTGTTCGTCGGCGGAACCCGTTCGGGTCCCACCCTCCGTCGACTTACTCAAGGACATCACTCTGTTCGTAGCTCGTGACGCAAGTCGATCGTCGGGCAACGCGCGCGCGCGCCGCAGTGGTGCGCTCGTTCGTGCTGCGCTTGCGCTGGGAGTGATGCTCGCGTGCGGCTTGAGCCGAGCGCGCGGCGACGTCGAACTGCCTCGTCCCGCTGCCGAGAACGCGGTCGAGATCTCCGCCGGACAAGCATCGCGATGGATGCAAGGCGCGTACGAAGTCTGGCTGCTCTCAGGAAACTGCACGATCAAGCAAGGGACCATGAGTACGCGCAGCCGCGATGCCGTGGTGTGGGTCAAGCGCAGCGGCGACTTCGGCGATCGACAAAACCTGGTGACTGCGTATCTCGAAGGAGATGTGCACATCGACTATCAGCGCGCCGGGTTCCCCTATCAGCTCGACGATCAAACCTGGTTCGGCGAATTCTTTAGCACGGCGAACATCGAGCTGCGCACGCCGCCGCCATTGCCGGAACCCGCCAAGAAGCCGGCCATCTACGATCGTGCCGAGGCCAAGCGCGATCCGCGCGCTCGACTGGCGATTCGCCGCACGCAGTTTCAGCCGTTCGACGCCGGCGCCACGCCCGCGGTCGATCCGATCCCCGTCGGCACGCGGCGGCTGCGCGCCTATCCGCGCGGCAACGTACCGGTGCAGGCGCAGTGGTTCCCGAACCCGGCAACGCAGGAGTGGATTGCCGTCATCACGTCGGGCGTGAACCTGATCATTGACGGTGTGGGCGGCGTAGGGACGGTCGATATTGTTGCCGACCGATTGGTGCTGTGGACGCGAGGGTCCGATCAGCCCGACCTGACGGGTCAAGCGTTGCAAGGCGAAGGCACGCCGTTGGAGGTGTACCTGGAAGGACACGTCGTGTTCCGCCAGGGAGATCGCGTGATCCACGCCGATCGCGTGTACTACGATGTGAACAACCAGACCGGCGCGTTGTTGCAGGCCGACTTATTGGCTCCGGTGCCATCGTATCTGGGCATGGTGCGGCTGCGTTCTGATCTGATTCAGCAGACAGGTCCCGATCGGTTCTACGCCCGCAACACTACGCTCACCACCAGCCGCTTCGAAGAGCCGGGCTACCGGTTGCAGGCCAAGGACGTATTCTTCGAAGACAACCAGCGGCCGGTCGTCAGCCCGTACACCGGCGCTCCGGAACTTGATCCGAGCACCGGCGAGCAGGCGATCATGCACACGCAAACGGTCACCAGCAACAACAACCTCGTGTACGTGGGACCGGTGCCGGTGTTCTATTGGCCGACGTTCGCCACCGATCTCGAGCAGCCGTCGTTCTTCCTGCGCAAGATTCAGTACCGCAACGACCGGTTGTTCGGTAATCAAATCCTCACCCGCTTCGATTTGTTCCAACTAGCGGGGGCGAAAAACAAGCCCGGCGGCACCGACTGGATTGCCGGGCCCGATTGGCTCAGCCGTCGTGGTTTCGGCGGTGGGACCACGCTGCGTTACAACCGCAACGATTTCTTCGGCATTCCCGGCCAGGTCACCGGCACGATCGAC
>DASZPI010000839.1:0-2402 GCA_035550355.1 Pirellulales bacterium | reverse complement strand
GTAGAGCTCGGACAGTGGACCGACCCAGCGTCGTTTGTGGCAGTGTAAGGGACACGCAAAGCGCAAAGCGCAAAATGCAAATTGCCGCTCCGGCACGATTTGCATTTTGCATTTTGCATTCTGCACTCTGCATTTAAGACTTTCCGCCTATGGCTCTCGGCGAAACGATTCGCAATTCGCAGGTCTGGAAGAGCATCTTCCGACACCCGATGCCCGTCGATCGGCGCAATCGCATCGTGGTGATGCTCACCAACTTCTTTCTGCACTTGCACCCGGTGTCGATCAAGAAGCAGGGCATTGCCCTGTCGTACACCTGGTGCATGGGCGGTGTGACCTTCTTCTTATTCCTGGTCGAGACGATCACCGGCGTACTGCTGATGTTCTACTATCGGCCGACGCTCGAGTGGGCGTATTACGACATCTTGGCGTTGCGCGACGTGACCAGCCTGGGCATTTTGCGCGAGCTGCATCGTTGGGGCGCGCATGCCATGGTGATCACCACCTGGCTGCACATGTACCGCGTGTTCTTAACCGGCAGCTATAAGCCGCCGCGCGAGTTCAACTGGGTGGTCGGCGTCATCTTGCTGCTGTTGACCTTGTTGTTGTCGTTCACCGGGTACCTGCTGCCGTGGGATCAGTTGGCGATCTGGGCGATCACGGTCGGCTCGAATATGGCCCGCGCCACGCCGTTCCTGGGGCACGAAGGGCCCGGCCAGCAGTTGCTCACCCTCGGCGGCATCGACATGATCACCAACGCCAGCGATGCACGCTTCGGCCTGCTGGGCGCGCGGTTCGTCGGCGAAGAAACCTTGAATCGGTTCTACGTGCTGCACTGTGTGGCGATCCCGTTGGCGGCCGCCTTGCTGATCGCGATCCATTTCTGGCGCGTGCGCAAAGACGGCGGCATCAGCGGTCCGCTGTGAACATGCAGAATGCAGAACCCAGATTGACTAGCAACTAGCCACCAGCAACCAGCCACTTCCCCATGCACGCAAGCGAATCGGAATTTTTAGCCCGCGCCGCTGGCGGACTCGGATTCTACTACCTGTTGCTGTGCGCCATGAACTGGGTGACGGCGCTGTTGCTGTGGCGACGCGGCCCGGTGAAGACTTATTTTCACCTGGCGGGCGTGCCGGTGAGCAACGTCTTTCTGTGGTTTTTTGTCGGCTCGTTCTTTCTGTTTCTGTCGCCCGTCGCGATGGACGGCGCGCCGTTTCCGCTGTGGCACTTCTGGCCATTCGAGCCGTGGCTGCCGCAGTTGTGGAACCGCATGAAGGACGCGGTCGACTTTCTCTCGGGACCGGTCATTCTCACCGTCGGCTCGCTGGTCGTGCTGAGCGTGATGTTCGTCTTCCGCCGGTTCTTCAGCAGCCCGCCGGTCGCTTGGGCCATGCTCAACCTGGCGCTGCTGTTCATGGGCATGTCGATGACCGATCCCGACTTCACCGAGATCGTCGCCAAGCCCGACAACGTGCCGATCGTGGGACTCGTGTTCCTGCTGGGGTTCTTCACCTGGCTGGCCACGTACCAGGCCGTGCAGAACGACGACCGCATCGCCCGCGGCGAACCGCCGTTGGAAAAGCTCGGCAGCGAGAAAGTGCTGGTGTGGCCCGACCTGGTGTACACCGAGATGATCTGCATGGTGGCGCTCACGGCGTTCCTGCTGGTCTGGGGGCTGGTGCTGCAAGCCCCGCTCGAAGAGCCGGCCAGCAGCGTCAAGACGCCGAACCCGTCGAAGGCGCCGTGGTACTTTCTCGGGCTGCAAGAAATGCTGGTGTACTTCGACCCGTGGATGGCGGGCGTCGTGCTGCCGAGCATCGTGATCTTCGGCCTGATGGCGATCCCGTTCCTCGACTTCAACAAGAAGGGCAACGGCTACTACACGATCGCCGAGCGGCGGTTCGCGTACATCACGTTCCAGATCGGCTTCCTGCTGCTGTGGGTCGTGCTGATCATTTTGGGCACGTTCCTGCGTGGCCCGAACTGGAACTTCTTCGGGCCGTTCGAGTATTGGGATCCGCACAAAGTGCTGGCGATGAATAACGTCGACCTGTCGCAGTACTTTTGGGTGTATGGCCTGGGGCGGAGCCTGCCGAAGGCGCCGACCGGCAGCAACGGCCTGACCGAGCTGGGCTACATCATCTGGCGCGAGCTGCCGGGAATCGTGCTCACGCTGGCCTACCTGATGCTGCTGCCGCCGATCATGGCAGCCACCGTGTTCCGCAAGTTCTTCGTCAAAATGGGCTTCTTGCGGTTCATGCTGATGTCGAACCTGTTGCTGATGATGGCTTCGCTGCCGATCAAGATGGTGCTGCGTTGGACGTTGGCGCTGAAGTACATCATTCACATCGACGAGTATTTTTTGAATTTGTGACCGAACGTTTAGCCGCGACGCGCAGCGA
>DASZPI010000838.1:0-6522 GCA_035550355.1 Pirellulales bacterium | reverse complement strand
AATGCCGTGATAAGCCAGCGCCTCGCGCGATCGCATGCAGCCGACCAGCACCACCAGGTCGGCATCGCACAACGCCCGGTGCAGGTAGATGGGCCTGCCGCCTTGCGTGTTGGCAAGATACCCGAGTTGGTCGCGCAGGTTGGGATCATGCGTCTCGAGCTTCACCCGATCGCGCAGCTCGGGGGGCAGCAAGCGGCGCGGATCGGCCCCGGCCTCGGTGTCGCTGTGGGTCCGCAGCACGGTCACGTCTTCGGCATTCGCCCCGGCGCGCTCGATGCATTGCACCACCGCCGCCACGATCGCGTCGGCTTCGGGAACTGCGGCCTCGACGGCGATCGTGACGTGATCGCCGGGCACGATCGCCTCGGCCAGCGGTGGAAAGCCGACCGGTTGTTCGAGGGCCTGCCGCGCGGCGGTCACGCTGTCGTGCGTTGCCGGCACGGCCGGCGCGGCGCAATGCTCGACGAGCACGCCGGGCGGAAAGTCCAGCGCCAATCGCGAATCCAGGCCGTAATGCAGTGTCGTCGTCATAGGCAACGAGCGGAACCGGCAAAGGCAGCCGCCCTCGTCGCCATTATTGAACCGGCGGTGCAGGGGTCAAGCCGGGCGACGGTATCGCGGCCGTCGCGGCGCGGCCCAAAAACCGAGGCTGCGTCACAATTCCTCGGCGGCCTTTTTCAGCGCTTGCTCGGCATCGCTGCGCAGGCGTGGATCACCGATCCAGGGCAAGGCGGCTTGCAAGTCGGCGACCGCTTTTTGCTTTTCGCCCACGGCCGCATAAGCACGACCCCGTGCCAGGTAGGCCTCGCCGACGGTCGTGAACGGCCATGCTTCGAGGTCCGCGTTGCCGAAACGCGCGATCACTTCCTGCGGCTTGCGCTGCGACAACAAGTTGAGCATCTCGGCGGTGTTGCGCTCGGCTTCGATCGGAATACGAGCCGCCAGTTGCTCGGCCCGGTCGAGGTCTTTGAGCGCACGCGCCGCCGCGGCCGCTTGTTTCAACGCATACGATTGCTGCAGCTCGGTCGGTTTGCCTTGGCTGCCTTCGGCCAGCGCAACGTAGGCGGCAATCGCCTGCTCTTTCGGCAATTTCGAGGCTGCCTGCGCTGCCGACATAAACGTGGTTACGCTCGGATCGGCCTCGAAGGTGTGCGACAAGCCGGAGTGCAGATAGGCGAACCGCAGCGGATGATGAAAGCCGCTGGCGCCGGTTGGCGAAAACGCCGACAGTTCCGTGCCCTTGTCGCGAATGCGTTGCCGGCAAATGTTGACATGCCACGGCAAGCTGGTCGAAGGCTTGCGCCCCACGACCAGGTGCAGCGGGTCGTTTTCATCTTCGGTGACGGGAATGCGGATTTCGATCGTCCAGAAGCCGTCGCCGACTTGCGTCGCCACGTCGGCCTTCGACTCCCAGGTGTCCCACGACCCCTTGTCGACGCCGCGATCGAGGTCGACGATCGCCCCGGCGGGATTGACCACGATCTGATAGTACGAGTGCGAATCGGTTTCGATCAGGAATTCGACGGCGTCGCCATAGAAAATGGCGTGATCGCCGTTCTTTGTGGCCGTGATGTTGGGCTGTTGGCCGGGAATTTCGGCGCAGCGGACACCGAAGTACAAATGGCTCCCTTCCCAGCCGACTTTGACGCTGGTGTCGAAGGTCGGAATGGCGCCGGTTTGCACTTCACGCAGCCGACCGACGGCCGAGCTGCGCCAATCTTGCCAGAACGGTTCGTCGAGCTTGCCGTCGACGACGATCCCCGCGGCGTCGCCGGTGAGGCGCAGCTTCGGCACCGCGCCGCGCTTTTGCGCCAACTGGGTGCTTTTATGGCGCAGGCCGTTCAGGAACGCGTCGATCAGCGCCAGCCGCCGGGCTTCGAGGCTGGACGTATCGAGCTTTGCCTTGGCGGCTTCGAACAGCGCGAGCGCGGCGTCGACTTTTGTTTTGTCCTGCTCCATGTCGGGCCAGTTCACCTCGCAGTAGTCGAAGAACTCGCGCATCGCCTCGCCTGCCGGGCCGTACATCAGGCGGCAGTACTCTTCGAGCAGCGCGCCGGGGTCTTGCTGCTTGCCGCCCCAGTACATGCGGGCCGTGAAGTAGACGCCGAAGGAATCGAAGCCGAAGTTCTTCGACGACGCGTCGAGCGTGTTCAGGTGGATGTCCTCGCCGCGCGAGACGCCTTTGGTTTCGTTGATGCTCTGGCCGATGGTGCGCGCCATGAAGGTTGGCTGATACCACCCGCGTCCGGTGAGCGGATAGTTTTCGTAGATCAGGATCGGGCGGTCGGTTTTCTTCAACCAGCTTTCGCGCAAGGCGCGGAGCTCGCCCTGTTGCGTCACGCCCGATTTGGGCCGCCGCCCACCGACAATTTCCACCTGAACGTTCGGCTCGAGTTTGTCGATGTTCGTCGGCGGCAGGTGGTACGAACCATAGGCGCTGCACGCGATGAGCTTGTGCGGATGTGTCTTGCCGACCTCCTTGGCCACGCGATTGACGAAGTCCCACACGTGGTTCGACAAATGCCCGCGCGCGCCCAGCTCGGGCTGATCCTTGCCCGCGCACAGCGGACACTGGCAAATCGCGGTGTAGGCGTCGGCAGGCATCACCGAAACGCACTCGAAGTCGTACACGTCGAAAACCTTGCGCGCGTACCGCACCGTTTCTTGAAATAGTTCCTCGTTCGAGAAGCAGAGGTGATTGTTGGTCTCGTGCGGATCGAAGGGGCGGCGGCCGCCGTACATCGCAAACCAGTCGGGATGCGCGTCGAAAATCTCCTGGCGGCGCGTCATCTTCGTCATGCCATGCTCGAGCACCATGCCGTAGCCATAGCGGGTACCGAGGCGCATCATCCACATCTTCGTCTCGGTGGGCCCGTGCAGGCTGAACTGCCGCAGCTCGAAATCGGGGTGCACGGTCCGATCGATCTTGGGCAGCGGGATCGTCGCCATGCTCGGCACAAACTCGCCGAGCGGGCCGGGCAGCAGCCAGCGCACGCCCAGGTCGCGCAGCAAGGCGTTGACCGCATTGAACGAGCCGCGCTCGTCGTAGGCCCATGCCTCGAGCAACGCGTTTTTCGGCGGCTTGGGCGCGGCATCGGGCAGGCCGGTCGTCGCCGGCAGGCGATCGCGGTCCTTCCACATGTAGTACACACTGGGAACTCCCCACGGGGCCCCGGTCATCTCCTCCCATTGCTTCTGCACCTTGCCGCTGGAATTATCCGTGCTGTTGCGCGGCCACGGCTCGCGGGGCACAAACTCGGTGTCGTCGCCCAGGAACACCAGCCAATCGTCACCCGATACCAGCCGGTAGGCGCCGTACTTCAGCCCGTCGGCCGTGATGCCCAGCTTCTCGGTCCCGGGACTGCGCCCGACGAACAGCTTCACCGCCTTGCCCGTGGGCTGGGTCACGATCGGCAGATGGGCGCCGGAGATTTTCTGGACGTAATCTTGCAGCTCTTGCGCCGCCACGCGCACCGTGCGCTCGGGACGCTCGGCAATCACGATCTCGGCCCGAGGTTGGCCGTTCTCGACGATGAATCGCTGCGCGGCGTGGCTTGACCTGGTGCCGGTACAGACGACAAGCAGCAGAAGAATTGCGCGTGGCATGGGGGCAGGTTACTCCATCGTGGGCAGGCGATCGATTTCGAGTTTCAGCCGAACTTTGTCGCTGACCGGCTTGGCCGAACGCACGTCGGCTTCGGTGAACGTGGCCATCTGAATCACGCCTGCGGGGGTGCGGCGATGATCATACACGACGTAGATCGTGCCGTCGGGCGCTTCGATGCCATCAGGATAGGTCACCTCGTCGCGCTCATCGAGCATTAGCCCGCCGGTCCAGGTCGCGCCGTCGTCGTCGGAGACGAAGGCCATCAGCTTTTCGCGTCCGGTCTTTTCAACCAGGCCGCCATGCTTCACAAGCAGCAGCGCGCCCGAGCGCAGCCGCCGCACAAAGAATCGGCTGGTCGGATGGCGAATCGGCGACTTCTCGACCGGCGTCCAGTTCTTGCCGGCATCGTACGAGATCGTTTGTCCCAGGCCTTGCACGCGCACCAGCATCCACAGCGAGTCATCGCGGCGCTGGATGATCATCGGCTCGTCGGGACCGCGCATCGCAGGGTTGGCGATGTTCGCCGTGCCGCGCAGTGCGAACGTCGCGCCGCGGTCGCTCGAGGCGTAGACGCGAATGCTGTTGTCGGCCTTCCAGATCGACGACGTCAACAGCCAGTCGCCGTTGGAAAGCACCGTCGGCTTGTTGAGCATGATGCCATCGCCGATGCGCCGCGGCTGCGACCACGCCGGCTCGTCGGCCTCCGGTTGGTCGGTGGTGATCGCGAAGATGCCGTAGCGCCCGTCCTGCAAGCCAAGGCTCTGGCCCCAAAACACCCACAGCCGGCCTTGCGGGTCGATCCACAAGCAGGGCGACATCGCGCGCACCTCGCGCGGCGGCATGATCATCAACTTCACTTCCGACCAGGTTCGGCCGTCGTCGTCACTGGTGCGAATCACCTGGTAGTTGCGCGGGCTTTCGACATCGCGACCATACATTACCCACAAGCGACCGCCTGCCGTGCGCTCGATGCCCGGCACGCCTTGCCGCGTGGTCGGCGGGATGTGCTTGTTCCAAGGATTCTCGATCAGCGCCGCCGGCTTTAGCGCCAGATCGCGATCGGGTTCGGCATGCGCCGTCGCTGCGGGCAGTGCCATTCCCAGGACGAAGGCAACGACCCACCGGCAGAATGGTAACTGTGGCATACAGGACATCGCTGGCGGTTGTGCGGCGGGTGATTGCGGCGGGGGATATTTCGACAAGCATTAAGAGCCTGTCTCAGCGATCGACATCAGTCTTGCAGCGTTGCGAACCGTGGCGGGCTAACGAAGGCGACTAATCTCAATCCGCAGGCGGGTGCCGTCGCTCGCCGGTCGACCGGCGCGAACATCCGCCTCGGTAAACTTGGCCAACGCGATGGCGCCGGCTCCCGACCGGCCGTCCTTGGTGAGTGTGTACCGCTGATGATCGTAAATCACGTACATCGAACCCTCGGGCGCTTGTGTGCCGTCGGGGTACGACGATTCGCCTTCCTCGAGCAGCAAACCCCCTTGCCAGGTGCGGCCGTCGTCGTCCGACACGAAGGCGGTCATGTGCGTGCGGGACCCGTCGTTGGGCGAGTTATTGCGAACCAGCAGCAGCGCCCCCGAGCTCAGGCGTCGCACAAAAAATCGTTTGCTGGCCACCGCACGACCGGTCATGAACATCGAACCTTCGCTCCAGGTGCGACCACCGTCGGCCGACGTGCTTTGGGCAATCCCGTGAAGGTTGCGCAGCAACATCCACAAGCTACCGTCGCGACGCTCGACGATCATGTGCTCGTCGACCCGAGTGCCGGGCACGCGCACCTGGCCGATGCGCTGGAACGTTTTGCCTTGATCGCTTGAACGATAAACGTTCGAGCCGCGCTCGTCGCCCAGGTCGTGCTTGAGCATCTCGACGGTGTACGGCTTCAGATCGTCGGCGTCGATCTGGACGTTCGGCACGCTGGTATTTTCGCGCCACAGCCCTACACACAACAGCCAGTCGCCATTGGCCAGCACGGTGGGCTTGTTGAGCATGATGCCGTTGGCGATGCGTCGCGGCGGAGTCCAGGCGGGATGCTCCGAGTCGGGCTCGGTCGTCGTGATCGCCCACACCCCCATCCGGCCGTCTTGCATGCCCGCGCTTTGGGCCCAGAACAACCACAGTCGGCCGGTCGGATCGAGCCACAGGCAAGGGTCGTAGGTGTGCGTGAAGCGCCGCGGCTGAATCACCAGGTTCAAGTCCGACCAGGTTCGGCCGTCGTCGTCGCTCGTCACCAGCACGCAATAGCTCGTGGGGCTTTCGACACCGTTCTTGGCCTTGCCCGTGTACCACGCCGCCCACAGCCGACCGCCCGGGGCGCGTTCGATGCCCGGCACCCCCTGCGCTCCGCGCTGATCCTTGCCGTACTCCGGCCCCACCGAGGTGACGATCGCCGGCGGTTGCAGAGCCAAGTCGGGCAGCGGCTCCAGGGGCATGCCGCGCCGCGGGGCGAAACCCGCCAGCATGCCGGCCAACAGCGACAGCCACGCTAGTCTCGAACGATTCATTCTCGTTGCTCGGCCTTGTTTCGCCCGCGTGCTAGCGCCGGCCTCGAACAAGACGCTTGCGGCGGCCCGGTTATCGTCGGTCATGAACTGCCTGCCTCCTCGAACACTCGCGAAACCCACCCGACCGCCGCCGCCCGCCAGGCTGAGCTTTACGCAAGTCGTGAAACGACCGATAATTCCCTGCCCACGGATGATCGATCGACGAAAGAAGGATTTTCGAAATGTTCGCACCACGCCAAAGTGTCGCAGCCGCGCTGTTCTTTGCGCTGATCGTGGCCGGCTGCAACGACGCCCCCCCGCCCCCCGGCGCTGCGGTCAGCGGCAAGGAGCTGCTCGACCGCGCGGTGGCGGCGTATCAACGTGCCGCGACGTACAGCGACTCGGGCGAGGTGCGCTTCAAGT
>DASZPI010000837.1:0-6117 GCA_035550355.1 Pirellulales bacterium | reverse complement strand
GCTGCGTCGAAAGGCTATAACAGCGGCCAACTTGTTGCCGTTGGCCGCAGCATCAGGACTGCGGTCCCAAGGAGCGTCGGATGCGAGCAGCCCACGAACTACTGCACAGCCGAACGCGGGTTCGTCCACGTTACGCGTTGTTGCCGCTGGAAGGTTATCCGCCCTCGCGGCTGCCAGCATGGCCCGGCGTCGAGGCGCGAATTCTCGCCTCTCCTGCCCTTGGCGCAGAATTCGTTCAATACCTGCTCAACGTCCCGCAGGGGCTCGGCACCGATCAGCAAGGCGACGGCCGCGTTGAGACTTTTCTGTACCTGCTCGAGGGCTCCGCCACGCTGTCGATCGACCGCAAGCGTGCTCACCATTTCGCGGCAGGCGCGTTTGCGTTGGTGCCCCCGGCGTACGACTATCGCTTCGAGGCCAGCGAACCGTGCACCCTACTAACGCTGCGCAAGGCGTACGAGCCCGCGGCCGGTATCGATCCGCCGAAGCCGATCATCGGCGACCAAAGCGCCGTTCCCGCCGTCGTGTACATGGGCAACGAAGGGGCACGATTACAAACGCTGCTGCCCGATGATTTATCGCTCGACCTGGCGATGAACATTTTCACCTTCAGCCCCGGCCACTCGCTGCCGGTCGTCGAAACGCACGTCATGGAGCACGGCCTGTACTTCTTGCAAGGCAAGGGGGTCTACTATCTCGACGACGCGTGGATGGAAGTCACGGCCGGGGACTACGTTTGGATGGGCCCCTACGTGCCGCAATCGTTCTACGCCACCGGCCCCGTGCCATCGAAGTACATCTACTACAAGAACGTGAATCGAGATATCTCGCTGTAAACGAGCCACCATGGAAAAAATCTATCGCGATGCCGACGTCGATCTCACGCCACTGAAGGGCAAAACCGTCGCGGTTATCGGCTACGGCATTCAAGGCAAGGTGCAGGCGGCCAACGCCCGTGACAGCGGCATTAAGGTGATCATTGGCACGCGTCCGGCCGACCAATCGCCCAGCCGCAAGCAGGCGGTGGCCGACGGCTTCGAAGCGTTCGACATTGGCGAAGCAACGCGCCGGGCGGACGTGCTGCTGATCGAACTGGCCGACCCCGCACAGCCGCCGATCTACCAGTCCGAGATTGCCCCGAATCTCAGTCCCGGCAAAACACTCTGCTTTTGTCACGGCTTCAACGTGTTGTACGGCGCTATCCAGCCGCCGCGCGACGTGAACGTTGTGCTGTATGTGCCCAACGCCCCGGGACATTTTGTGCGCGAAAAGTACCTTAAGGGCGAGGGGGTGTACGGTTGCGTCAGCGTCGACCACGACGCCACCGGCGATGCCAAGCAAATCGTGCTCGCCGTGGCCAAGGCGGTCGGCAGCACGCGCGCCGGCGTGGTCGAGATGACCTTCCAGCACGAAACCGAAGGAGATAATTTCGAGGAGCAGATCCTCTACGGCGGCGCGATCCACCTGATGAAAATGTGTTTTCAGGTAATGGTCGACAACGGCTATCCACCGAGCTTTGCTTATGCCAAGGCGATTCGCTCGTTGCGCAGCGTGATCGATGTGATGGACGAGGTCGGCATCGAGGAGTACGTCAGCCGTCGTTGCAGCCGCACCGCTGAGTTTGCCATCCGCACCCGCGGCCCGCGCGTCATCAATGAGGAAGCGATTCGCGAAATCTTCCGCGAAACCGAGCGCGGTCAATTCGCCCGCGATTGGATGCAAGAATGGTCGCTCGGCATGCCAATGCTGACGCGCATGCGTCGCACCGCCGCCGAGAGCGCCATGGAGCGCACCGGACATACGTGGCGCAAAGAGTTCGGAAAGTGAAGGAGTGAGTGGTGGGTGAGCGAGTAGGCGATGAGGGTGTGACCGCACCACTCGCCTGCGCACTCACTCACTTTCTGCCGCCCCCCCATGCCCATCTCCGCGAGCCGACTTGAGCGCGATTTCGTCACGATCGCCGGATTCACCGCGACCCCGGGCAAGGGCTCCAGCCGACCGACGTTTTCATCGCCTTGGCGCGACGCCTGCGATCATATTATCGCCGAAGCAGTCACTGCCGGTTGTCAGCAGCGCGTCGATGCAGCGGGCAACATTCACTTGCGGCCGTCGGGTCTGGCGGCAGCGACGCCCGTCTGGCTTAGCGGTTCGCATCTCGACAGCGTTCCGCAGGGGGGCGACTTCGACGGCGTGCTCGGCGTTCTCGGTCCGCTGGAAGTGCTCCGCGCCGCGCGCGAGGACGGCCGGCACGACTTGCCGCTCGAGCTCATCATCTTTGCTGAGGAAGAAGGGACGACCTTTGGCTTGGGGATGCTCGGCAGCCGCACCTGGGTCGGAACGCTCGATGCCGCGCGGCTCTCCGCGGTGCGCAACGCCGCTGGGCAAAGCTATCTCGAAGCCGGAGCGCCGCACGGCGTGGCTGTGCAGCGATTTGACGGCGACCGATTTCGCGCGGTCGATTATCTCGGCTTGATCGAATTGCACATCGAACAAGGCCCCGCCATGTGGAATCGGGGTGAGCCTGTCGCCGTGGTAACGGCGGTCAACGGTCGGCGGCAGTACCGAGTGGAATTGCGCGGCACAGCCAACCACGCTGGATCGACCCGCATGCCCGATCGCCGCGACGCATTGGCCGGCGCGGCCGAATTGATCAGCTCGCTCGAGCGACTTGCTTGCAGCCTGGGGCCTGCCGCGGTCGCCACGGTTGGGCAGATCCATTGCGTGCCGAACGCCATCAACGTCATTCCCGAGCACGTACGCCTGTCGATCGACTTTCGCGCGCCCAGCGATGATGTGCTGCAAAGGGGCCACGCCCAGATCAACGCCTTGGTCGCTCGAATTGCTCAACAACGAAAGCTCGAGTCGACCTGCGAATTGACCGAATCGCTGCCGGCGGTCGTGATGAGCGCCGAGGTGTGTGAGCGACTGCATGCGGCGGCCGACCGGCTTCGGCTCGGCCCGCTGCCCGAAACCACGAGCGGCGCCTTGCACGACTCGGCGATCCTAGCCCCGTTGTTGCCAACCGCGATGCTGTTTGTCGCCAGCCGGGACGGAATCAGTCATAATCCAGCCGAGTTCAGCAAGATCGACGACATTGCGCGCGCTACGCAAATCCTATATGAGGTAGTTCGTTGACTGCGAAGCTGGCCGAATTGAATCGCGCCGATCGGGTGGCCTTCGTCGAAGTCTGTGGTCCGTTGTACGAGCATTCACCCTGGATCGCCGAACGGGCCTGGACGCATCGGCCGTTCGAGACCCTGGCGGCATTGCACGGCGCCTTTCGTCGCGTGCTGGCCGAAGCCACGTCCGAGGAGCAGCTCGCGCTGATTTGCGCGCATCCCGATCTCGTCGGTCGCGCCGCTTTGGCCGGGCAACTCACGTCCGCCTCGACCCGCGAGCAGGCTGCGGCCGGTTTGACAGCCCTCTCGTCCGACGAGATCGAGGCATTTCGAACCTATAACGGCGAGTATCATCGGCGATTCGGGTTTCCCTTCGTAATCTGTGCACGAGAGAACAAGAAAGCAGCGATTCTCGCCGCGTTGCCGAAGCGGCTGCTGAACGATCGCGAACAAGAAATTCGAACTGCCCTTGCTGAAATTGACAAAATCGCCTGGCTGCGGCTGTGCGATGCGATTGAGGAGACATCATGAGCGTCCGACTCGCCGAACAATCGTATGGCAAAAGCCGTGTCCGGCTGAGCAAAGTGTCGCGGTACGCCGATCGTCACGAGATCAAGGAACTCTCGGTCGACATCACGCTCGAAGGCGCATTCGAGGATTCTTATCTCACAGGCGACAACAGCGGCGTGGTCGCCACCGATACCATGAAGAACACGGTGTATGCGCTGGCGGCAAATCACCCGGTCGCAGATGCCGAGAGCTTCGCGCTTGCGCTGAGCGAGCATTTTATGGAGCGCAACGCCCATGTTTCCGCCACCACGGTCGAAACAGAAGAAACCTTGTGGCGGCGGATCGTCACCCCCGCGGGTTGGCACCCCCATGCGTTCATTGCCGGCGGCGTCGAGCGTCCGACCTGCCGCGTGCGACGAACACGCCAAGACACGGTGGTCGAGGCGGGCATTCGCGGCCTGTCGCTGCTCAAGACCACCGACTCGGCATTCAAGGGTTTTCTCCGCGACGAGTTCACAACATTGCCCGAGACCGACGACCGCATTTTTGCCACCGTGCTCGACGGATCGTGGACTTACGCGCCGGAGGTCGCGGGTGGCTGGACCGCGAATCACGGTATCATCTGCCGCACGATGATCGACCTGTTCGCCGTGCACAAGAGCCTCGCCGTGCAGCAAACGCTTTATGCGATGGGCGAGGCGGCGCTGGCGGCGTGTCCGGCGATCGTGGAAATCCGCCTGGCGATGCCAAATCAACATCGGATTCCGATGAACCTTGAACCGCTCGGGCTCGCGAACCAAAACGAAGTGTTCGTCACCACGAGTGAGCCGTTCGGGCTGATCCGCGCGACGTTGCGCCGCGAGGGAGCGCGATGAGCAAGCTTTCTACGCATGTGCTTGACCTTGCGGCGGGCCGCCCCGCCGCAGGAATAAGAATCGCGCTTTTGCGAATCGTCGGCGAGAAATCTGACCTTCTGAAGACGGTTACCACGAACGCCGATGGCCGCACCGACGAGCCATTGTTGTCGGGCGATGCCATGCAACCGGGCGCCTACCAACTGTTGTTTCATGTCGGCGACTACTTTGTCGCACAAGGCTCGCCCGACGCGCGAAAATTCCTCGATCAAGTGCCGGTACAATTCGCGATCAGTGATCCCACGGCCAACTACCACGTGCCGCTGCTCTTCTCGCCGTGGAGTTACAGCACCTATCGAGGGAGTTGAGCCGCCGCCGACACCCATGCCTCACGATCTCATCATCCGCAATGCTATGGTCGTCCGTTCGCGCGGCGTGGTACGCGCGGAGTTAGCCATCGACGATGGCCGAATCGAGGAAATTGCACCTGAGATTGCCGACAGCGCGCGCGAGCAGGTCGACGCTCAGGGGCTGCACATGTTTCCGGGAGTGCTCGATGCCCACGTGCATTTCAACGATCCCGGCCGCACCGATTGGGAGGGAGCGGCGACCGGATCGGCGGCATTTGCTGTTGGCGGCGGAACGTGTTACTTCGATATGCCGTTGAACGCCTCGCCGCCGACTCTCGACCGCGCGAGCTTCGAGTTGAAACGTGCCGCGCTCGAGCGGTCATCGCTGGTCGATTTCGCCTTATGGGGCGGGCTGGTGCCTGGAAACGTTGATCGACTCGACGAGTTGGCCGACTGCGGCGTGATCGGGTTCAAAGCGTTCATGTGCTCCAGTGGCATCGACGACTTTACCGCCGCCGACGATTACACGCTCTTGCAGGGCATGCGCATCGCCGCCGCTCGCAAACTACCAGTGGCAGTGCATGCCGAGAACCATGCGATCTGCGCCGGCCTAGCGCAGGCTGCCATCCAAGCAGGACGCCACGGAGTGCGCGACTACCTGCATTCCCGTCCAATTCTGGCCGAGGTGGAAGCGATCAGTCGTGCGACAAATTTAGCTGCTGAGGCCGGCTGTTCGCTGCACATTGTGCATGTGAGCAGCGGCAGCGGCGTGGCGGTGGTAGCCGAGGCGCGCTCGCGCGGCATCGACGTGACCTGCGAGACCTGTCCGCACTACCTGCTGCTGACCGACGAGGACGTGGAACGGCTGGGAGCGGTCGCAAAATGCTCGCCGCCGATTCGCACCTCGGCCGATCGCGAGGCGTTGTGGGAAGGCCTCGAGCGCGGCGATGTGGCGTTCGTCGCCTCCGACCATTCGCCGAGTCCCGAATCGATGAAGAGGTCCTCGAATTTTTTCGACATCTGGGGGGGGATTGCCGGCTGCCAAACCACGCTCGGCTTGCTGTTGCACGAAGGCTACGAACGGCGCAGCTTCGCGCTGAACGAGGTGGCCGCGATATTGGCCACCGCGCCAGCCGATCGGTTCAACGTGACCCGTAAGGGTCGAATTGAAGTCGGGGTGGACGCCGATCTGGTGCTCGTCGACTTGCGAAAGTCGGCGGTGCTCGAGCGCGAGGATCTTCGCTACCGTCATCGCGTGTCGCCGTATCTCGGCCGAACGCTGTT
>DASZPI010000836.1:0-1503 GCA_035550355.1 Pirellulales bacterium | reverse complement strand
GTGCCCGAGATCGCACAACGACTTTCCGAGCTCTACGATCCGCCGCGAATTGCCAAAGCAATGCTTCGAGCGCGGGAGGATTACACCTCGGCCGTCGCCGCGGCCACCCAGGGACTCTCGCCTGCGGAAGTGACCGACGTGCTGGTCGAAATGTACTCGGCGTATCTCGATCGGCCGGTGACTCCGGAGCAGGCTGCGCAGGAACTAGGAATTGCGCACGAGCAGTTGGCCGAGGCCCTTGCCAGCAGTCGCGACACGATCACGCTCGCCGTGCGCGCGGGCAAGAGCGTCAATCGCGCGGCATGGGCCTCGGCCTTTGGGGATGCAGCCGTCTGTGCGGAACCAATTCGTTTGCGAGGCAAGTCATCATGAAATTCGTCGCGTCTTTGGTCGCTCTTGGGTCGATGATCGTGGCCGCTGAGGCCGAGGGCGGAGGCCGCACCGCGACAGTGGTCGGAAATGCGGCAATCGGTACGGGGCTGGTCGTGACTCAGTTTGCCGTGCCCGTTGCTGTGCCTCAATACGCTGTGCCCGTTGCGCCAACTAGCTACGTGCAATACGGCGGAGCGGCGACCTCGGCCGTTTCGAGCAATTCCAATCTCTCGACCGAGGCACTCGAAGATCGAATTGCTGCGAAGGTGTTGCAAGGGCTTCGGGCCTCGGGCGAGATCAAGCCGTTCGCCACGCCGTCGATCGTCGGGCGCGTCTGTGGCGGTTGTCACGGAGCAACCGATCCCAAGGGCGGTTTGTCGCTCGCGCATCTTGAAACGCTGAGCTGCGATGACCGGTTGAAGTGCATTGCTCGTGCTTTGGCCGACGACGATCAAAGTCGAATGCCCCCGGTCGCAAGCGGTATCAAGCTGGCGCCCGACGAGCTTGGAAAGTTGTTGCAGGAACTATCTCGAATTGGAAAGGCAGGTGAATGATGCGGAACACAATCATGCCACTGTTGGTCCCAGCGCTGTTGATGATCGCGAACTCGTCGTTGTTGGGCTGTCCGCCGGTTGCTGTGCAATCAATCGCCACGCTTCCGGCTTGCGGTGTGACGAGCGTCTCGCAGGTTGTCACCCAGACCGCAGCAATCGCTCAGCCGACCGTGCTCGTTCAGCCAGCAGTGGTCGCTCAACCGACCATCCTCGTCGCACCAGCGGCGGCGACGCCGGTGGTGGTTCAGCAGCAGGTGGTGCGTCAGCGCGTGGTGCAGCCTCGACAAATCGTTCGCAGCCGGTCGGTTTCGCGCGTCGGTGGCTTGGGATTTTTCTAATCAAGGAGCGAGACCATGCCTGCACAGCGATCTGAACGTCACTTGAGCGATGAGCCGCTGCCCGATTGGGCAGTGGAGCTTTTGACCTGTAACACGCCCTCAGCAAGCTTGCCGACGGCGCCCCGGGAATCGAAACCGAGCGCTACGCCGGCGGGCCTCGCGCAAGATCACGTTTCGGCGGATCAATTCCTGGCGTTTCAGCGACAAATGATCGATTCGATGCAAACCCTCGAAGCACG
>DASZPI010000835.1:0-4453 GCA_035550355.1 Pirellulales bacterium | reverse complement strand
ATTCGTGATCCCGCGGTCGGAAAAAGGGGACGTAGCTCAATTGGTTAGAGCACTGGACTGTCGATCCAGAGGTTGCGGGTTCGATTCCCGTCGTCCTCGCTCGTTACGACTCCTGAACGGCTTGCCGCCTCTTGGGGCGCAAGCCGTTTTCGGTCATTCCCAGGCCGGTTCGCCGCGCCTCTGCCCCGAAGGAGAATCGGTATGTCGCGTCCCGGTGCGGTGACGTTCAAGGGCAACCCGCTCACCTTGGTGGGGGAGGAAGTCAAGGCGGGGCAGCCCGCGCCTGCGTTTAAGCTGCATCGCTACGCCGACGGCAAGATGTCGGAAGTAACGCTCGAAACCGTTCGCGGCAAGCCGACGATCCTCAACGTCGTGCCGTCGCTCGACACGCCGGTGTGCCAAATCCAGACGAAGAAGTTCAACGAATCGCTGGCGGCCATGGGCGACAAGATCAACGCGGTCACCATCAGCCTGGACCTGCCGTTTGCCATGAACCGCTTTTGCGGCGCGGAAAAGATCACGTCGTTGATCTCGGCCAGCGACTACCAGGACCGCAGTTTCGGCAAGAATTGGGGTATGCTGATCGACGAGCTGAAGCTGTTGGCTCGCGGCGTGTTCGTGATCGACGCCAATGGCAAGGTCGTGTACGCCAAGCAGGTTAAAGAAGTGGCCGAAGAGCCGAACTACGACGAGCCGCTGGCGGCCTTGAAGTCGCTGGTCAAGTAATCGCGATGGTTGCCGAACGCCGCTCGCCGCAACCTCGATACGGCAGGCTCGGAGGAACGGCATGCAAAGGTCCCGTCGGATCTTCGCGATCGGGATAAGCTGCTGCTGCTCGTGCGCGCCGTGCCAGTTGCCTGGAGTGATTGACTCGAATCGCGGCGACGAACCGGGCCTATCCGTGGCTCACGCACCGCGCCGCAGTTTGCTCGGCGACGTTTGATCGCTGCTGCTGCGCTGCTTAGAATGCCGTCTCGGGTTTGAGATCCTCCGCACCGAGAAAGACTGCCATGACACTCAAGCGGCTGATGCCCTTCTGCGGCGCAATCGCCTGCGCCGCCGCGCTGGTCGGTTGCGAAGCCAAGGTCAGCGAAGCTCCGAAGAAATCCGGCACCGCTCCCGCGACCAAGGCCCCGGCGGCAACGGCCCCCGCGACGAAGGCCGAGACCCCTCAACCCGCTACCACCTCCACGACGATCGCCGCCGCCGACAAGCCGGTGGCCAGCGAACCGCCGGCCGAGCCGAAGCCCAAGGCGGCGAAAAGCCAGAAGGTGAAGCTCCCCGACTCGTCGCTGACCGCGGGTATTCCCGGCACGGGCGAGCTCACGGTCGATCAAATTCAGAAGTGGCTCGACGATCCGAAGAACCACGCGGTGCTCGACGTCGAGCTGCCCTTGGGATTGGCCGCCGGTCAGAACGACATCAAGGGTTTGAAACAGAACCCGCTGACTCGCGCCAAGATCGAGCTCGGCCGCCAGTTGTACTTCGATCCGCGTTTGTCGAAGGACGCGAGCGTGAGCTGCGCCAGTTGCCACGCGCCCGACTCAGGTTTCGCCAAGCACACCCAGTTCGGCATCGGCGTCGAGCAGCAAGAAGGCAACCGCAATTCGCCGGTCAGCTACAACCGCATTCTCAGCGACCTGCAATTCTGGGACGGCCGCGCTTCGAGCCTCGAAGATCAGGCCAAGGGCCCCATCGCCAATCCCATCGAGATGGCCAACACGCACGAGCAGTGCGTCAACACGCTCAAGGGAATCGAAGGCTACCAGCTAGAGTTCGACAAGATCTTCGGCGAGTTGAACATCGATCACGTGGCCGAGGCGATCGCCTCGTTCGAGCGGGTGATCGTCACCGGCCCGTCGCCGTTCGATTACAATGAGCAACTGCGCGCCTTCGCCGGCACCGATCCCGAGGATCTGAAGACCGACGACCCCGAACTGTACAAAACCTACCAGCAGGCCAAGGCCGACGCCGACGCGCACCCGATGTCCGACGACGCGAAGCAGGGCCGCGAGCTGTTCTTCGGCAACAAGGGTTCCTGCACGGCCTGCCATGTCGGGCCGAACCTGACCGACGAGAAGTACCATAACCTTGGCGTCGGCATGAAGGCCGACAAGCCCGACATGGGGCGCTACACCGTCACCAGCGAGGAAAAGGACAAGGGAGCGTTCAAGACACCGACCATTCGCAACGTCGCGCTTTCGGCCCCCTACATGCACGACGGCGCAACAAAGACGTTGGCCGAGGTCGTGTCGTTCTATAACAAAGGGGGCGAAGCGAACGAACATCTCGACCCCAAGATCAAGAAGCTCGACCTGACCGACGACGAGCAAAAGCAATTGGTCGCGTTCATGGAAGCCTGCACGGGCGACTTCCCAAAGGTCGAAACCGGCCGATTGCCCAAGTAGCGCCAGCGCGTCGCCACACCCAAGGCGCACCATAGCCGGCACGCGGAGCGTGCCTGCGACGATCGCAAAATACCCCTCCTAGGGGTGCGTCTTCGCCGTGGCTCGGTTACAATGCCGACGTTCGCCACGGATCGAAAATCCGCCCACCCGGCGCAACCCCCCCTGCCCACTGCCCCCGCTCATGAAGCGTCTGCCCCTGCTCCGCATCTGCGGATGGCTGTTGCTGCTGACCGTGGTTGCGTCGCGATGCGTCGTCGAGGCTGCGGCGGCCGCGGGGCTCGATCCGGCAGTTCGCGCGTACTTCAAGACACACTGCCTGAGTTGTCATCGCGAAGGTTCGACCAAGAGTGAATTCCACATCGATTCGCTGTCCGAGAACGTGGGGTTCGAGAACACGCCGCAATGGCTTGAGATCATCGAGCGGATCAACTCGGGCGAGATGCCCCCGGAGGATGTGAACCGCCGTCCCACGGCCGACGAAAGCGCCCGCGTCGTCGAGTGGCTCGCCGCCCGGATGAAGGAAGGCGAAGCGGCCCGCCTGGCCGAGCGCGGGCGGGTGTCGTACAACCGTCTCTCGCGCGAGGAGTACGTCAACACGATCCGCGACCTGATCGGCGTGCAGTTCGATGCCACCGATCCCGGCGGGTTCCTCGACGATCCGCAGTGGCGCGGCTTCGAGCGCATCGGCTCGGTGCTCACCCTGTCGCCATCGAATATCGAGAAGTATCTCGCGGCGGCCGAAACCATCCTTGCCGAGGCGTATCCCGCCGCGCCGCCGAAGTTTCTCGAGTTCACCAAGCGCGCGGTAAGCGAAAAGCAGATCGACCCGGCGCATATCGATCGGCTCCGCGACTTGGGGCTGATCGACAACGTGCGGTGGGAAATGTGGCCGGGCGACCAATACAACTACTCCGGCTCCGAGGCGCTGCCCGAGGCCGGCATTTACGAGATCAGCTACACGCTCAGCGGCCTGAAGCCCGCAGCAGGCCGCGGACCGCGGCTGTACGTGTACGAGAAAAAGCTCGACCGCGTGCTGCACGATCAAGAGGTGATCGCCCCGGAAGATTCACCGGCTACCGTGACGTTCCGCGCTCATCTACCCAAGGGGCGGCCGAACATCGTGGTGATCAACGAGGTGCCGGGCCCGTCGATCCTGCCCCGCTCGGGTCGACACGGCCGCAGGCCGTTTATCAGCATCAAAGACGGCCGCCTTCCTTGGCAGATGAAATTGACCGACGAGCAAGGCCGCGCGCGGTACCCGTTCTTGATCCTCGACACCGTGTCGATGCGTGGACCGATCGTCACCGAGCACGAGCAGCAGCTGCGCGACGACTACATGCCGCGCGAGGCGGGCAATCTGGCCGAAGCCCGCGCAGGGCTGGGCCGCATGGCGCGACGCGCCTTCCGCCGCCCCGTGACGAGCGACGAGCTCGACGCTTATGTCGGCATCGTCGAGGCGGAATTGAAAGCGGGCGAAAAGTTCGCCGATGCCGTGAAGGCTGGCATGTTGGCGATTCTTTGCTCGAAGAGTTTCTTGTTCCTTGCCGAAGGGGACGAGAATGCCGACCGCACGAATTTGAACGATTGGGAAATTGCCTCGCGGTTGTCGTATTTCTTGTGGAGCACGATGCCCGACGACGAGCTGTTTTCGCTGGCCGAGCAAGGCAAGCTGCGCGATCCGCTTGTGCGGCAGCAGCAAGTGACGCGAATGCTGGCCGACCCGCGCGCGGCACGATTTACCGACTCGTTCGCCACGCAATGGCTAAACCTGAAGAAAGTCGGTCAATTTCCTCCCGATAAGAAGCTGTATCCCGATTACGACGCGCAGCTCGAAGCGAGCATGATCGGCGAGACGAAGGCATTCTTCCGCGAGGTGCTCGACAAGAATCTCACGTTGCGTGAGTTTCTCGATTCGCAGTGGACGATGCTCAACGGCCGGTTGGCCGAGTACTACGGCCTGCCAAGCGCTGGCGTTTCCGGCGACCAGTTCGAGCGCGTGGCGTTGCCTGCCGATTGCCACCGCGGCGGACTGCTCACGCAGGCGG
>DASZPI010000834.1:0-2989 GCA_035550355.1 Pirellulales bacterium | reverse complement strand
GAAATTTTTGGCATAGTCCTGATAATCATGGGCTATTTTTGATTCGGAAGACCAATAGCGGCTCTATCTCCGTTGACCTCGACGGTTGTTCCGAATGGTTTCGACAACTCCGCGATTCTGCCCAAAATGTATTTCGCTCTGTTCCCCGTCGCCCCAGAGGGCAGACCCCGAGTGTCTAAAAACTGGTTATTGGTGTATTCGCTGTGGACATCCGGTTGCCCCTCACCGATGTTGTTTAATACGATGGGCCGTAATTCGATGGACTGAAGCTTGCTGCCCGCGAAGTGCACGGTCGCCACTACACTTTCCCAAGACATAGGCTCGTCAATGTATGTAAGGACGGGCGGCACGTTATAGATGAAGTTCCCCAGGTCATAAAAAATGGGCCGTCCTTTATAAATTTCCACACCGTGTAATAGCGGTGCGCCGTGCATCACGATGATGTCTGCACCAGCATCAATTTCGGCGTGCGTCCATTTGATCAACCATTCGTTAGGCGCCAATCTTTCTGGCATTCCTTCCGTAAAGATCGCAGAGAACGACTTGTTGCCGAACACGTGGTTGTGCTGATAAACAACTACATAGTCCGCATGCTGCCGCGCTTCACGGATGCTGCCTAATATTCGCCGTGCGTCTTCAGGATTCGGAGTGTTTCCTGGCCCCTCAGGCAGATCTTCCGTAGCCTCATTCTGCTTACCGTCCGCAAACACGCGGAGCTCGTTTATGCCCGGGTGGTCGGCCGTCGCATTTGCCCCGTTTGGAATCAAACCGGACGCGCTCGCCACTAATGCGACCGTTCCTTTCGGCGTCTTGATGTACGCCGGCGCAGATGCTTCCGCCAGCGTATTTCCAATGCCAGCATGTGAGATGCTCCGCGCAGTCGCTTCACGGAGTGTGTTCCGAATTCCTGTAGCTTGCAAGTCAAAGGCATGATTGTCTGAAAAAGCGAAGAGGTTAAAACCGAAAGACTGCAGCGCATCGAGCGCCTCGGGCGGCAGTAAAAAACCGCGACCTTGATTTGTCGTCTGTCCCTGTTCGGCCACGGTGCCTTCGACATTCGTGAAAATCACGTCGCCCGCTAGCAATTGTCTAATCGCAGGAACAGCGGCGGACGCTGTTGCGCGAATGTCGGAGCGAATCATCGCTTGCCCGGCGAGGGTTATTGTGATCGGAACGGGTTGTGGAGGTGAGGCTCTTAACGCTAGAACTACGAAGACAACGACCGCAAGGCCAGTGCAAAATCCCCTCAGTCCACGCGTGACCACTAATTTAGCTTTCGACACCTAGCCTCCAGTTTGCGCAAGCATTCATCTGCTAAATAGCGCGTTGGGGAATTCGCTTTGTAGATTTAAGTGAGTACGTTCCGGTTCTGCTCGACGAGGTTCTGACGCGTCCGGTTATACTTATATCGAACTTTGATCGAACCCGCCTCGGAGTACGCAGGCAGCGTAAAGGCAGTGAAAGCCTTTTGGCACGCCAAACGCCTTCACAGGCTGCGTGCTGACGAGGTCGAGCTGCGCCACACTGTTAGCTTCTGGCGCGACGCATACCAAAGCATCGCGATGAAACACGGACAGAGTTGCAGCACTACTTCAATGGCCGACCCTGTACCGTCGCATCGGTAGTGTCGCGCGAGAGGTTGGGATTAGCGGGGCCACGTCCACCTCGTCCAGCGCCTCCTCTGCCTCCCTGTCCACCCCTTCCCCGGCCAGGAGTCGCAGGACCACGCGCAATGTATACCCAGCTCTCGACTCGATCGTGGCTGATGTTCAGGTTCGAGTGGTCCGTCTTGCCGTTTGGCGGCACGAGATATGCCTGGTCCTGTGCCATTTCGCGCATTTCACTGCCCATAAGGATCGGAATGGTGCCGGGCGAGATCTTGACCCATATCTCCTCCGTGCCGGGTGTGTGGCTGTGCGGCTGCGAAACTGACCAGGGATCGAGAAAAACGGTGTAGATGCGCTCGCCCTGGAGCAGGCCGTCTGCGGCGCTGAAGATACATCGCGAGGTGTTGTTCCAGTGCGCGTCTTCTTCGCACCATGGAAGCAGGTGAGTGTCGCGCACGATGAGCGACGATTTGGCGTCTGGGCCGCCCGTCCAATCAAGCATTATCATCTCCAACGGTTTGTCGGAGGACGTATTTACCAGCCGATGCCGCACGTGCGGCGGAGCGATCACAGCAATTCCTTCGCGTAGGTCCCACATCTCCTCGCCATCGTCGATGCGGCCTTCGCCGCTTTTAACATAGAAGAAATAAGAGTCTTCATAAGCCTCAAGCGGCGTGCGCGCGCCCGGCATAAGCGTCGCGGTAGCGAGCTCTTTGCGGTACTCCAGGACCGCACCTTTCGCGCCCCGCTCGTAAGGATTGCCCGCGCTCAGAATGGCATGGGTGCGCAGCGTGCCGTGCGAGAGATGTACGGGCGTGTTCGCTGGGTCGCCGATGAAGCGGTCAATATCGACGCCTAACTGTTCGTTGGACGCAGCATTCGATGGCGGCGCACTCGCTGCTTGCGGTGCCTGCTGAGCAGCAGCTGCAGGCGCCTGCGCCAGCACCGGCGCAAGCGCAAGAGTTAGGCCTAAAGTCAATCCGAGGATGGCTAGTGCAAGGCGATATTTTAGTGATGACATAAGTCTCCGTAGATGTGAGGTATTCGCATGGCTAAAACGTCGCAATCGGGTTTATGAGCGAGCCGGTGCCGTCCTGGATACGTGGAGGCGCAAACGTCAGAAGAAACGTCGTTCGGTGCAGCCGTGCTGCCGTTTTCGCTACGTTTTCGAGATCGAGTTGATCGAGCAGCGGCATTCCCATCGCCACAATCGTCAAAATGTGAATGGGGAAATCGATCCCGTCTACACACGAAGGCAGCGCATCGTGGGCAGCGTCGCTTCCTAGCACCGCAATATCGCGCTGCTTGAGCCAGCGCACGGCATCAGGATGCATGCCCGCCGAAGCTTTGCTGATGTCCCACGGGCCGAGTGCGGCGCGGCG
>DASZPI010000833.1:0-12983 GCA_035550355.1 Pirellulales bacterium | reverse complement strand
TCCTCGTCGCTTTTGCCTTCGTCCATCAGTTGATGAAAGCGGTTCTTCTCGCTGCGCACCTTGGCGTGGATCAGCGGGCCGTTGATCATTTGCAGCGCCTGCGACAGGTTCGAATCGCCCGAGCGCTCGCACTGGCACGCCGTCTCACGCGCCGGCTGGCCGAACACCTTCAGGAAATCGACGCCCGAGTCGGGGCTGGGCAACTGCGTGGCGCGGGTGCCCTCGGGCAGGCCGGTGTATTTCTCCGGCACCTCGGTCACTTCGCAGATCGCGTCGAGCAGCGGCTCGGCCGGGATCAGCCGCGTCTTGGCGTGCGAAAAATACTTCTGATCGTCGGCGTTGAACTCGTTCTTGCGCGAGCTGAGCTGGTAGGTGCGGCTGTTGAGGATCGTGCGCAGCGTATGCTTGCAGTCGTAACCGTGCTTCACAAAGTCGGCGGCCAGGGCATCGAGCAGCTCGGCACTGCTCGGCGGGTTGGAGTCGCGAAAGTCATCGACCGGCTCGACGATCCCGCGTCCCAGCAGGTAGCCCCACAGGCGGTTGACCTCGACTCGCGAGAAGAACGGATTCTCGGGCTTCACCAGCCAATCGGCCAACGCCTGCCGGCGGTCGGTGTCGGCAGCGATCTTGGCATCACCGGTCAGCGGCAACCAAGGTTGCATTTGCTTGCCGGTGCGCGGCTGCGTGACTTCGCCGCTGCGCGAGACCCAGACGATCATCTCGTCCTTATTGGCGGTCTTCTTGCGCGCCACGCGATTGAAGAACGCGCCGATGCCGTAGTAGTTGTCTTGCGTCCAGCGCTCGAACGGATGGTTATGGCACTTGGCGCACTGAATGCGCACGCCCAGGAACAACTGCGACGTGGTCTCGGTGCAGTCCATCATGTCGGCTGCCGCGCGGTAGTAGTTTGCCGGCGGGTTCAGGTACGTGTGACCGTCGGCCGTCAGCAAGGCGCGGGCGAATTGGTCGTAAGGCATGTTCGTTGCCACGGCGCGCACCAGCCAGTCGTGAAACTTGTTCACTCCGGCGGCGGTCATTTTTGCCGTCCGCAACCGTAGCAGGTCGGCCCAACGCTGCGCCCACAACTCGGCGTACTCCGGGCGCTCGAGTAGCGTGTCGATCAGCTTTGCGCGCTTTTGCGGGTTCTTGTCGCTCAAAAATGCTTCGGTCTCGTCGATCGTCGGCAGCAGGCCGATCACGTCCAGGTACACGCGGCGGACGAACTCTTCGTCGCTGCTGAGGTCCGAAGGCAAGATCTTCAGCAGCTTCAGCTTGGCGAACACATGCTTGTCGACGAAGTTGCTCTCGGGCGGATTGGGCCAGCGGAAGCCTTCGACCTCTTCGAGGAACGTGAGATACGACGTCTCCATGATCTCGAGGTAGCGCACCAGGATCGCCGACTCGCCGCGGTTTTCACTGGTCACCAGGCCATGCTCGTCGACCGTAGCCACCGCCTCGTCGGAGCTGGAAAACTGCGCCAGCTCGGTCACGTCGCGGATCGAGCCATCGGAAAAATGCGCCAGCGCCAGCATCTGCTGCGTCTTCGCCGGCCGATTCAGGGCGCGCTTGCGCGGAAAGACTTCCAATCGCACGCACCGCGGCGCGTTTTCGGGATCGCCGTTGCACCCCTCGGCAATCCAGTCGCGCAGGATGGCGTAGCTGGCCGAGTTCTTCGTCAGCCGTCGGCCGCCGCCGTGGGCCAACTCCATCAGCGGCTTGCGCAACAGCAGGCTGGTCTCGGGCTCCATCGGGTTCACGCGACGGTTGAACGTCTCGCGCACCAGCGTGTCGCTGTCGAGCACCGGATCGTAGGCGCGCAGCGAAAGGCGGAAGCCCCCCTTGCCGCTGGGCGAGCCGTGGCACGCGCCTTGGTTGCAGCCTTGTTTCGTCAGCGCCACCAGCGTGCCGTACTGAAACGACACCGGCTCGGGGCGCTCGAAGTGCGTCACTTCGATCGTGGCTTCGGCGTGTTGATCGCCGGCGGTAACAACGACCGTGGCCTTACCGTTGCCGCGCGGCAGGGCGATGCCGTTTTCGACTACGATCACGCGCTGGTTGCTGCTGGCGAACTTCGCGTCGCGCGACAGGTCGATCGTCTGCCCGGCCTGGTTGTGGCCGGTCACGATCAAATGCACGTGCCGCTCGGGAGAGTCGAGCTTGAACTGCTTGGGCGTGACCTCCAGCCGGACGATTTCCTCGGCACTCGCTGCCGAGGCGAGCATCAGGACCGCGACGCAAGCGAATCGTTGAACGTGCATGATGGGCTCCTTACTCCTTCGGCTTCTTCGCCGAGGCCTTCGCCTTGGCCGGCGGGACGATCTCTAGCGGCAGCTCGATCACTGTGCTCTGCGGCTGATCTTGGAACGTGGCGCTGGCGACGACCCGCAGCGCGAACTTGCCCAGGGCGATGTTCTTGGGCCCGGTGATGGTGAGCGTTTCGGTGTCCTTGCCCTTGGCGATCGTCGCGGCTTTCGTGCTGAACTCCGGCGGCAATCCTTCAACCTTCAACGTGATCGGGCCGTCGAACTTGTTCATGCGCTTGGCCTTGATCGAAACGGTCGCTTCGCCCGACTGCTGCGGGAACGCGACGGCCGCTGCGGGTTTTTCCAGCGCGATGAAGTCGGCGAACTTCGGACCGATGCCGATCGCCACGTCGCGCGTCAGCTCGGCCGGCGGGTAGTTCAGGCCGTTGAGCGCGGTGCGCAGGGCAGCGAGCGACGTGGCCGACGCGGTCGCCGTCGCCTCGCCGATCTTCGCCTGGCCCACGATCGACAGCACGGCGAAGCTGCCCGGCGGCATGTCGGCCGGCACGGTCACCAGCATCGTCGTATCGTTCTTGCCTTCGGCGATCTTGTTTCCCGACAGCTTGCAACGCTCGGCCTCGGCGCCGGCCAGCGACAGGTCGATGGCTCCTTTGTGGCTGCGTCGCGTAGCGGTCACCTTCACGGCAAACACACCGGCCTGCGGCGCGTTGTAGCGTTCGCCGTCGGCGGCGAGCGCGAACGGAGCACGCGTCGCACCGATCTCGATGCGGTACAGCCGATCGGGGCCGCTGGCATTGAGCAGGTCTTCGACCACCAGCCGATAAGTGCCCTTGGCGGCAAACGTATGGTCGATCACTCCTTCTTCGCCTTCGGTGTCGTCGACCTCGGCCAACTGCGTGCCTTTGTCGTCGAGCAACCGCAGGAACAAATCGGTTGGCGCGCCCAGGCTGCGGGCCTGGCCGGTGAAAACGATCCGCTGCTTCGCGTCGGCGGTAAAGGTGTAGAGGTCGCGATCGCCGGCGCGTTCGAACCGGCCGTTGATCGCTCCCGTGGCGTCGATGGCCGTGGCTTGCTCGGGCTTGTCGTTGGGTTCGAATTCGACCTGCTCCAGCCCGCCGCGCAATACATGCACGACCGCCGAACCTTGTCCCTTCGGGTAGCGCACGGGAAACGCGATTTCGGCGTCGGCGCTGCCCGGCGGAATGAGCAGATCGACCGGCGGAAGCTTGTCGAGATCGCGACCGGCAATCGTCAGCCGCGCCGTGCTGGCCACGCAGCCGGCCAACGGAAACGGCGCCGTGGCGAGCGGAAAATCGCCCAGCCGCAGGCGGTATCGATACGTCGAGTTCCCTTGATAACGCACGTCGCGCACTTCGAGCAGGTAATCTCCCTCGGCCTCGAAGCGATGCACAAACCGGCCATCGGGACCGGTCGCCGGATCGTCGTCGCTGTAGATCAACTCGCGGCCGCGGCTGTCGATCAGCCGCACCACGGGGTCGAGTGGCGAACCGATCCGGCGGGCGACCATTTCGACCGACAACCGCTGACCGGCCGTGGCTCGAAACTTGTAGAAGTCGTAGGCCTCGGTTTCGGTCGCGCCTTCGACGACGGCCGGTAGCTGAATTTCCTGGGCAGTTTCGACGGTGCTGTGCTGCTTGACCTCGCGGACCGTCGGCAGGTCGTCGACCACCAGCAGCCGCAAGTTCGACACGCCGTTACGCGTGACCAACCGCAGACCGTAGGCGCCCAACGGCGCGTCCTTCGGCACCTTGATTTGGAAGGTGGCGCTGGTGACGTCGGTTTTGTCTTTCGCGGCTGCGGGCTCGGGGGGCTTGAACGAGCTTTCGACCCCTGGCAGGTTGGTCCACAGGGCGACCGCCTGGCCGACGTTTTCGCCGTGCAGGGTGATCGACGTGCTCTGGCCGGGCATGACACCCGCGGGCACCACATGGGTGACGTTCGGCGGCGCGGCATAGAGCACGGCGGCGGCGAACAAGTACGCAATCGCACCAACGTTGGCGACAAAGCGGTTCATGCAACGTGCGATCCCGGTGGGAACGTCGGCGAGCGAAGCGGAAGGACCATGGCAGGCGGGCGAATCGGCACCGGCGAACTTAGATCGCAGGGCCGATTCAACTTATGAGTTAACCCGGCCGGCGCGCCGTTGTCAATCTTTTGCCGTTTTCGGTGGGATCAGGTCCAGGCACACCAGCCGGTCGGCTCCGCGCACGTACAGCAGCCCATGCGACAGGATCGGCGCCGCCCAGCACGGATATTTGAGCATCCGCGACGAGCCGGCTTCGCCTTCGCCGGCCGGCGACGACAGGATCGCGTGGCTGACGCTTTCGAACTTCTCGGGCGTGACGCGAATCAGGTGCAGTTGACCGTCTTCGGTCAGGCCGACGAAGTGCCCGTCGGCATACAGCAGGCTGATCCGCGACAGCCCCGGCTCGCTCCACATCGCCTTGCCGGTGCGCAGCTCGATGCAGCGCAGCTCGGCGGTCTCGCGATGCCGGCCGCTCGAGCCGTACAGGTAGCCCTGGTGGTAGATGGGCGTATTCCAGTGCATTTGCATCCGCTTGTCGCGCGAGCGCAATTCGTCTTGCCACACCACGTCGTATTTGCCGGGACGCACCTTGAGCAGGGCGCTGCCCGGGCCGTACGTTTCGGAGATGAACACCAGGTCATCGACCACGACCGGCGTGCTGGCGTTGACGCTTTCGAGGATCGAAGCCCGCCAGGGAAAATGGAAATCGGCATCGCCCGACTTCGGCTCGAACGCCAACAAACCGGCCCGCGCGAACATAAAGCACCACCGCCGGCCGTCGATCGTCGCCAGCTTGGGGCTGGCGTAGCTGGCCAACTCGCTGCTGAGCTGGTATTCGATTTCACCGGTGTGCTTGTTGAACGCCACGATCCCCGACCGATCGCCGTGCACGCGGTCGAGTTGTCCCGGCGGCAGGTTCAGATCCTCGGCCGGGCTGCCCCCCACGTTGACGATCAATAGATCGCCTTCGACGGCGGGCGTGCTGCCGACGCCGAAAAAGTTTTGCACCACGTTGAACCGCGCGGTGGTGTCGAACTTCCAGAGCACCGAGCCGTCGACCACACGCAGACAGTGCAGCATCCCCTCGGCGCCGAAAAAGTACACGCGGTCGTCGTCGACCACCGGCTGCGCGCGCGGACCGTTGTCGTAGCCGTACATGTCCTGGTAGGCCGTCGCGTATTCGAACTTCCACAACGGCGCGCCGGTCTCGGCATGCAGGCACTCGAGCGTGGCCTGCGTGCCGTAGCGTGAGAATTGGAACAGCCGTCCACGGCTGATCGCCGGCATGCCGTAGCCTTGACCGAGCCGCTTCTGCCAGACGACCGGCGGCGGCGTATCGCCCCAGGGGCGGATGCCGGTTTCGCTGCTGCGACTGTCGCCGGTCGGTCCGAGAAACGCGGGCCAATCGCTGCCGCTGTGCCGGGTGCCAAGGTCCGGGATGCTAACGTCCGCCGCCTCGAGCGAAGCCGCAGCGCCAAGCGACAGGCAAAGGATCGCGATTCGAGCTTCTTGCAGACTCATCGTGTCACCCAAATGAAGGCCGACGGCAGTTCGTCGCATCTTAGCAGAACGAGCCGACGACGCGCGCTGGAACCGCCAACACGCCACCGCGCGCTCACGGTCGCGGCTGGCAAGCGCTTCAACGAGCCGCGCCGGCGCTGGGAGTTCGCTTCGCGTGATCGGCAGCGTGTGCTTTCGCGTTGCCGTCGTGTCGCTGCGATTTTTCGGCCCGCTTGCCTTATCGCGCTCGATTTGCGACCCTGGGCTTCAATGCCGCGACCTGTCAACGAACATCGTCCCTCGCCGCACGTGGCTGGGCAGGTAGTGTTTCTCGGCACCGGCACCAGCACCGGCGTGCCGCTGCTGGGCTGCGATTGCGCAGTCTGCACCAGCGACGACCCGCGCAACAAGCGCACCCGTTGTGGCTTGGTCATCGGCCTGCCCGAAGGCAACCTGCTGGTCGATACACCGACCGATCTGCGCTCGCAGCTTTTGCGCGAGAAGATTCGCATTGCTCATGCGGTGCTTTATACGCACGAGCATGCCGACCACATCTACGGGCTCGACGACCTGCGTTTGTTTCCGTTCTACCTGGGCTACCCGGTGCCGCTGTACTGCGAAGAGCAGGTCGAGCGGCGGCTGCGCAACGCGTTCGACTACGCCTTCGACCCCAACCCCAAATCGACGCACGCCGGCGCCGTGCCGAGGGTCGCGTTTCATCGGATCGGAGACGACCCGTTTCCCCTGCTGGGGATGCTAGTCACGCCGATCCCCCTGGTGCACGGCAACTTTCGCGTGCTCGGGTTCCGCTTCGGCAACCTGGCCTACTGCACCGACGTGAACCACATTCCCGAAGAAAGCTTTGCCCGGCTGGCGGGAGTCGAAACGCTCATCCTGGGCGCCCTGAGGCCGAAGCCGCACGCCACGCACTTTGGGCTCGACCAGGCGATCGAGGCGGCCCAACGAGTCGGCGCGCGGCGCACGGTGTTTACGCATATTGCGCACGAAATGGATCACGCCACCGTCGGCCCTACGCTGCCGCCTGGCATCGAATTGGCCTACGACGGCATGCGGCTGCCGTTGGTTTGACAGCCGCCCGCCCACGGCGCTTCAGCGATGCTCGAATTCTGCCCGCAGCGCAGCCAGCGCTTGCTGCACATCGTCGGACGTGCCCACGGCCACAAACATGCGAAACGGATAATCGCCTGCCGCGATTCCTGCCGGGTTGCGCACTCGAAACACGCAGTTCCATTTGACGACCTGCTCGGCCGCAAAACGAAACCGGCCGTAGCCGGCTTGCTCGAATCCGCGCGAAGGTTGATCCGGCGAGTACACGCCCATGGCGTGCTGGCCGTCGGCGGTGGCCAGCACCACCGGGTGCCGCTGTTCGCCGGGGTGGTCGTCGAGCGGCTCGAGCTTGCCAGAGTCGGGCGCGAGTTTCCAGAACGTCGAGAACTTTGCCGGCATGTAGCCGGTGAGCGCTTCGAACTGCGCGAAGGTGTGATGCTCGCCGGCGGGAACCGTAAACGTGACGTGGTAATCGAGCACGCCCGCCCACTGCCGGTAGCCGATGTGGACACGCTTGGCGACACGATGACGCGACAAAACGGTGTCGTTGAGCGCCGGCCGGCCGGAAGATTTTTCGCCCGGCGCCAGCCAGAACGCCATCTGCGTGGAGGTGCGCAGCTCGTTGCCCGCGGCGTGTAGCGAGAGCAGCCGGCTGGAAGATTTGTTCCCAGCACCGTCGTCGCGCGAACCCGCTTCGGTGGGATTGAAGCACTCGGCCCAAAATTCGCCGGCTCGGGCGCAATCGAAGCTGCACGCCGACTGCAACTGCCGTCCGTGATCGGCGCTGTCGATGAACTCGGCGCCGCCCCAAGTCAGCGAATCGATCGCACCGGCCAGTCGATGAGTCGTCGTGATCACGATTTCCGAGCCCAGCGCCGGGGCGCGGATCACGGCATCGCCGGTGTTCGTCGATTCGGCAAACGCCGCTCGGCCACGGGGAGCGACGAGGTGTGCGGCCGCCGCGATCAGGCACGCCACCGCGATCCATCGAGCATGGTTCGTACGAGTGTGCATAAGTACCCAGGGGTCGAGAACCTTTAGTGAACCGTTAGAGCATGTGCCGCGCTGGCTTGCCAAGGGGCTTCGATGCGGCGCGGAAAACAGCTAAAATGCATCGGCGCATGTGCACGAGCAACGGGCGATTTCCATCGTGTGGTGAGGATGCATGGACCGTAAAGAACTTGAGAAGTTGCTCGAACCGCATGGGCAGACTCATTTACTGCGTTTCTGGGACCAGTTGTCGGCCGACCAGCGGCAGACACTGGCCGGGCAAATCCGCGCGATCGATTTCGCTCGCTTAACGCGGCTGCATCGTGGCGAGGGCGCCAGCGACGACTGGGCGGCGCTGGCCGCCCGCGCAACTTCGCCGCCGGCCGTGCGGCTCGACGGCACAGGCTATCGCTACACGGCCGCCGAAGCACGTGCTGCCGGCGAACGTGCGCTGCGTGCCGGCCGCGTCGGCGCGATCCTCGTGGCCGGCGGCCAAGGCACGCGCCTCGGGTTCGATCAACCCAAAGGGATGTTCCCGATCGGTCCGATCTCGGGTGCGTCGCTGTTTCAGATCCTGTTCGAAAAGGCGATCGCCACCGCGCGGCGCTACTCGACCCGCATTCCGCTGTACCTGATGACCAGCCCGGCGACGCACGACGAAACCGTCGCCTACCTCGACCAGCACGACCGCTTCGGCTTTCCGGCCGAAGACTTGCACATCTTCTGCCAGGCGACCATGCCCGCCGTCGATGCCGCGACCGGGCAAGTGCTCCTGGCCGAGCCAGGAAAGCTGGCGCTCAGTCCCGATGGCCACGGCGGCATGCTCACGGCGTTCGAAGCCAGCGGCGGGCTCGCCGATGCCAAGGCGCGCGGCCTGGGACACCTGTTCTACTTCCAGGTCGACAACCCCCTGGTGCAATTCTGCGACGCGACCTTCATTGGCTATCATCGGCTTGCCGACTCTGAGCTCTCGACGCAGGTGGTGGCCAAGCAAACGCCCACCGACCGCGTTGGCAACGTGGTGATGGTCGATGACCGAGTGCGGATTATCGAGTACAGCGATCTGCCCGCCGAGGCGGCGCAGCGCCGCGCGGCGAATGGCTCGCTGTTGTTGTGGGCCGGCAGCACCGCGATCCACGCCATCACAGTGGCGCTGCTCGATCGCATGGCTGGCGACCATTCGAAAGGCGGCCTGCCGTTTCACGTCGCACGCAAGGCGGTGCCGTACGTCGACGACGCCGGCAAGCTCGTCGAGCCGAAGGAGCCGAACGCGATCAAGTTCGAGCGGTTCATTTTCGATTTGTTGCCCGAGGCAAAGCGCGCGATCGTGGTCGAAATCGATCCTGCCGAGGGCTTCGCCCCGGTGAAGAACGCGCCGGGATCGCCCAGCGACTCGCCCGAGATCGTCAAGCGGTCGATCGCGACGCTGCATCGCGGCTGGCTTGCCGCGGCGGGGGCCAAGGTGGGCGAAGGCGTGACGGTCGAGATCAGCCCGTTGTATGCGCTCGATGCCGAGGAGGTTGCGCGCCGCGTGCTGCCCGGACAAGAGTTTAAGGTCGACACGTACTTGCATCTCTAACCCACAGCCTTTGCCGGGGGCGGATGACTATGTTGCATGCCATTATCATGGCCGGGGGCGCGGGGAGCCGATTCTGGCCCGAAAGCCGTGAGTTGCGCCCCAAGCAACTGCTCACGCTCCTGGGCGATCGCTCGATGCTGCAAGCTACGGTCGATCGGCTGGAAGGACTTGTTCCGCCCGAGCGCGTGGTGATCGCAACCCGCGCGAACCTGGTCGATGCGATTGCCGAGCAACTACCGCGACTACCGCGCGAGGCGATCTTGGCCGAGCCCTGCCAGCGCGACACCGCGGCGTGCATCGGCCTGGCGGCGCTCTGGGTGGCGCGGCACGATCCGGCGGCAACCATGGTCGTGTTGCCGGCCGATCACGTGATCGCGCCGACCCGCACATTTCAACAGGCGATCGAATACGCCGCGACGTTGATCGACCAGCATCCGCGGCGGATTGCGACGTTCGGCATCAAGCCGACGTATCCGGCCGAAAGTTTTGGCTATATCGAGCGCGGCGAACCGATCGCTGCCGGTGCCGATGCGCCGCCGACGTTCCACGCCAAGCGCTTCCGCGAGAAGCCCCGGGCCGACGTGGCGCGCGATTATCTGGCGGCCGGCACGTTCTATTGGAACTCGGGCATTTTCCTGTGGCGCGCGGCAACCATCATCGACGCGCTCGAGACACACGCTCCGCAGATGGCCGAGCATTTGCATCGCATTGCCCAGGCATTCGGCCAACCGGAGTATCCGCAGGTGCTCGAGCGCGAGTTCTCGGCAATCCAAGGCGTCTCGATCGACTACGCGGTGATGGAACACGCCCGCGATGTGGTCGTGGTGGAAGCTCCGTTTGCTTGGGACGACGTGGGGAGCTGGCAGGCCATCGCCCGGCTGCAAGGGCAAGACGGCGCGGGCAACACGGTGGTCGGCAAGCATCTGGGCCTGCGCACCGCAGGCAGCATTGTCCGCACCAGCGACGAGCATCTGATCGTTACCGTGGGGCTGAACAACTGCCTGGTGGTTCACACGCCCGAGGCGACGCTGGTGGCCGATAAGGCCTGCGAGGAACAAGTCCGCGAGATCGTCAAGCTGTTGCGCGAGCGCGGATGGACGGAGTCGCTGTGACTTCAGCTCACAACTCTCAAATTCCAGACACCGGTCGCATCGCGGGCATCGACTACGGCACCGTGCGAATTGGCGTCGCGGTGAGCGACGCCCGGCAAACGATCGCCAGTCCCGCGGCCAACTACACGCGCCGCGGAACCAAGGCCGATGCCGAGTTCTTCAAGCAACTGGTCCGCGACGAGCAGATCGTCGGTTTCGTGGTGGGGCTGCCGGTGCATTCCGGCGGCGGAGAAAGCGCCAAGAGCGTCGAGGCCCGCGCGTTCGGCCGCTGGCTGGGCGAGGTTACGTCGTTGCCGGTCGCGTATTCCGACGAGCGCTTTACCAGCGTCGAGGCGGAGCAGCACCTGCTCGGCGCGCAGCTGACGAAAAAACGCCGCAAGGCGCGGCTCGACATGCTCGCCGCGCAGATCATGCTCAGCGGGTACCTCGAAGCGCGCGATCGCGGCGCGCCGCCGACAGCGCTCGAAGGCTGACGCCAAGGGCAGGAGGCAGTGGGCCATAGGAACGCGCAGCTAGCCGCCGATCATCACGGTCGGCAAGCCGATCACAATCGTGCCGCCGTGCGCGGTCAAATCGCCCATGCGCGCTGCCGGTTGGCCGCCGATCAGCACCGAGGTCGAGCCCAGCACGATCACATCGGGCGGGCCGACGCAGGTGCACATGTCGCCCAGGCGTGCCGCGGGTTGGCCGCCGATCAGCACCGTCGGGCAGCCCGGCGGCAGAATGGGGCCGCCGACGTGCGGAACCAGCACCGTCACCATCGGGCACACGTGCATATCACCGGCTCGGGCTGCGGCGGGCATGACGATCGTTCCTGAAGGTTATTTGCGTGAGGAAAAACCGGTATCGAATACGATCACAACACCAACTACTTGATGCGAACGAAGCGGTCGCGCCGTTTCAACAGCGGGGTCGATACGATGTTCATCGAGCAGCGCAAGGTCTCGACATCGCCGACGGTGTTCTTGCTGCGAACGCGAAACAGGTTTGGCCCCAGCGGCGCGGGCTCGGCAACAAACTCGCGCACCGTCGAGCGGATGGCCTGCACCACCAGCAGCAGCGTGCGCACTTTGAGCTGCTCGCAGTCTTCGTCCTTCACCGGTCCGTAATACGGGTTGCGCTCGCGGAGCGGCGGCTCGAGGTCGAACTGGCGTTCGAGCGTTTGGTTCGCCGGCAGCTTGGCGGCCAACGGCATGATCCGCGTTTTTACATCCGCCTCGGGCATCGGCGGAATGCCGCGCAGCAACAACGCCCCTTCGCCGGTTGCGCACAAGTACGCCATCGCTGGATCGATTCTCGGCTCGTGCGTTTCGGGATCGTACGTTGGAATCGTGTCGAGCACGTAGTAATCGTCGGAACCTTGATTCGCGACCGCATACTTCACGCGCAGTTTGCCTTGCACATACTCGGCGCGACAATTCAACACAAGCTTGGTTGGAAGGGTGGACATGACGTCGAACCTTTCTTTGGCCGCGGAACCCGTTTCGCGCGGGCTCACGCGGTACGTTTAGATCTCGTGATGGCCGTTGGTGATGGGATTCAGCGGCGGGTCGCGCTGGCTGCGGTATTCGTTCTCATCGGTAATCGTGCGGTGTTCTTCTTCGTTGTCGAAGTTGTCGGCCCGCGGCGTGGCATCGCGCGTGCCGTGCTCGTGGTGGTCGGCATGGGTCAGCTCGTGGAACAGCGTATCGTCGCTGGTCGTGCCGGTGGGGCTGACATCGGGCGGCGGCGGCCAGACCGTCGGGTCGTACGCCACGCTGCTGTTCGAGCCATTGCCCGTGCCGGTCACCGGATTGCCCGCCGAGTCGGTCACCGGCGTGCCGTTGCCGGCGAACGCCTGCTGGCCGGCGGGCGTCGCGTCGGCAATGTTGTCGGCAGTGGTCTCGGCATTAAATGGATCGTTGGGGTTCTTCGGCCTTTCCGAGATCGTGACCGTTTTGCCCGAGGTGTTCAGGTCGTTCAGCAACGTCTGCCCCTTGGGCGTTTCGTTGATCTTCGACAGGTCGGCCAGGGCGTTCTCGGCAAACGCCTGGTTGCCCGTCACCTTGACGCCATTGCCGACCTGGTAGCTACCGTCGGCGTTGCGGGTCACGTTCAGCCCCTGCTGCGGCGTGAGCGTGCGATGATGGTGGCCGCCGCCCGAACCTGCCGGGCGCGGACGGTCGAGATAGCCCGGCTCGCCGGTGTCGGCCGTGTCGGCATCGACCGGGTCGTCGATTCCCGCCGGGCTGGTGCCCACGGCAGCGCCGCCCGAGTTGATGTTCACCATCGGGCCCATGATCGTGATGCCGGTCAGGTCGACGATGATAAAGCTCGACCCGACCTTGAGCGTGATCTTGGTCAGGGCTTCGAGCGTGATCTCCTGGGCGTTCAGTTCGGCCTTGGTGCGCACGCTGGTCGACAGGCTCTTTTCGAAATCCTGC
>DASZPI010000832.1:0-3884 GCA_035550355.1 Pirellulales bacterium | reverse complement strand
CGGCTCCAGCGGGCCCGACCAGGCAATGGCGAACCTTGTGAGCTCGGATGCTCACGCCGAACTATCGCTCGTGTCGCAGGTCGAGGTCACGTCGGCTTCGTTGACGGTGAACGCGCGCGTTGCCATCGATCCCGAGGTGTTGGCGACCACGGTAGCACGCGTCGCGGCGGAGCTTGGCAGAGAACTTGCTGTCGAAGCGACAATCAAGAACCTGCAACACTTTCGTCCCGGGCGTCCTGTGCCGACGCATCGCATGACGATCGGCTCGACGGCAACGTAGGCCGGTCGAGACTGATCGCGGTCATTGCGATTCACCGTCGCCCGGCGCCGTCCAAGCGCGCACGTCGCTGGGGATGATCGAATATCCGTGGGCGTCGGTTTGTGTCTCGCCGATGCGCAATCGATTGCGCCACCGTCCTTCGTAGGTGGCGCCAAGTTTGACTGCGACGCGCTGACTGGCAACATTACCGACTGCCGCGACAATTTCGATTCGCTGCATCGCCAACTTTTCGATCGCGAATCGAGCCGCCAGCCGCGCAGCAGCCGTTGCCACGCCGCGCCCCTGGGCACTGCTGCGAACCCAGTAGCCCAGGTTTGCGCGCAGCCGCAAACGATCGATCTCGTTGATCGCACAGCCGCCTTGCAGCAGGCCGTTACCGCGGTCGAAGATCAGGAACGAAAACGCTTCGTTCGCTTCCCATGCTGCACGGACTGCATCGATCCAGGCCAGGCTTTCGTGCTTGGCGTAGTTGGCGTGGCACCAGGGCAACCAGCGACCGACACTCGCGGCCGATTCGCGCGCTGCGGCGACCATGGCGTCGGCATCGTCGGACCTTGGCGGCCGAAGCAGCACCAGCGAGTCGGACAACTGCACGCTCATAGCTGGGTGCGAAACCCTCGTAAGACCGGTCGGGCCGCCCACAGCGGCTAAAAGAACAGGCGAACGATCGTCTCGGCAACGCACGCGGGGCGTGCCTCGCCTTCGATTTCGAACGTCTGCTTCATGGTTGCCTGCACCCCGGTATGCGTTTCGCGCAGTTCGAGCAGCATGGCAGCCATGCGAACTCGCGATCCAACGCGCACCGCGGTCGGGAATCGCACGCGGTTGACCCCGTAATTGATGATCATCTTCAGCCCATCGATCGCGATGCACTCCTGCATCATGCGATTCGAAAGCGAAAGCGTCAGAAAACCGTGCGCGACGGTCGAACCATACGGCGAGCTGCGCGCGGCCAACTCAGGATCGCAATGGATCCATTGGTGGTCGTCGGTGGCGTCGGCAAATAGCGACACCCGTTCTTGGGTGATCTCGAGCCAATCGCTGGTGCCGATCGGCTGGCCGACGAGCGTCCGCAGTTCTTCGAGCCCGTGAATTACTCGTTTGGTCATGCGCCGTTGGCCCACAGCGGGTGGCGGGGTTCCCAAGGGCGATGCGCGGACTGACCCCGATTGCCATGCCAGCAGAGCATGCTGACCAAGCAGGACCAGGCAAGCGGCATTGACCCAAAAGGGCGAATCACTTAATCGTTCACCGCTCGTCGGAATAGGCGCCAATCGAGTGTAGGGGCACTGAGTTTTCGAGTCTACCGAAAGCGACTGCAATGTTCCAGCCGGCCGCTACGGTGGTTTCGATAACTCTTGCCCGTTGCAGGTGTTGGGCCGCGGGGCGGATCGTTCTCTGGATCCTGCTAGCAATGCCTGCCGGCTGCTCGACCACCGAGTATGTCCGGGTGCGGCATGTGCCCAAGGACCCCTTGGTCCAGCAGCTGAAATCGCGGACCGACAACCACGCGACCGACCGCACCTTGCAGGTGCTTCGGCAGTACGACCTGACCAGGGAATTGCGCGGCAACCCCACCAAGCTGCTCGCCGACCTGCAGACGGTGGTCGAAAACGATCCTTCGGCCGAAAAGCTGTACTCGGTCGCCGAGCTCAGCTATCGGGCGGGCAAACATACGGAGGCGCGCGACCCGAAGGCCGCGCTCGACTTCTACGGCGCCAGCGTCGCGTACTCGTACCTGTATCTGTTCGATCAGCGATTCGCGCACCTGCGAAATCCTTACGATCCACAGTTCCGCGGCGCGTGCCAGCTGTACAACGGCGCGCTCGAAAGCACGCTGCGGCTTGTGCAACGCCAAGGCGGTCTGAAGCCGGGGCATAGCCAACCGATTGAAACCGCCACGCAAAACTTCGACGTCTCGGTCGTGGTGCGCTGCGCGGCATGGCGTGACGAGGATTTTACCGAGTTCAAGTTCGTCTCAGATTACGAAGTCAACGGGCTGAGCAACGAGTTTCACTCCTACGGCCTGGGAGTGCCGCTGATCGCTGTGCGCCGCCGGCCGGCCAATCCATCGGCCGCCGATCGCTACTATCCCGAAAACATGGCGTTCGCCGTCACCGCTTTCTTGCGGCTGTTGCCCGACGAGAATTGCGACCAATGGCGGCCCGGCAATCGGCATCGCGCGCTGCTCGAGCTGTACGATCCGATGGCGACGTCCGACGTCGTGGTCGGTCACCAGCACGTGCCCTTGGAAAGCGACTTGAGCACGCCGCTGGCCTACTTCTTGAACCTGAACAACAAGGAGCTCAGCGACCTGGCGACCGGGGGCCTGTTGCGCCCCGATCGCGAGCAGGCAGCCACCGGTTTGTACATGCTGCAACCGTATCAACCCGGCAAAATTCCCGTGGTCATGGTGCACGGACTTTGGTCGAGTCCGTTGACCTGGACGGAAATGTTCAACGACCTGCGCAGCGTTCCGGAGATCCGCGATAACTACCAGATTTGGTTCTACATGTATCCGACCGGAGAACCATTTTGGAACTCGGCAACGCGGATGCGCCAAGACCTGGCCCGAATGCGCGAAACGTTCGATCCCGAGCACCGCGAGGGGGCGCTCGATCATATGGTGCTCGTCGGCCACAGCATGGGCGGTCTGATTGCCAAGCTGCAGTCGATCGACAGCCGCGACGATTTCTGGCGCATCGAAAGCGACAAGCCGTTCGATGTGGTGAAGGTGTCGTACGAGGAGCGTCAACGGCTGGAACACTTATTCTTCTTTCAGGCCAACCGATCGGTCGAGCGAGTTGTGACGATCGCCACACCGCACCGCGGCAGCAGCTTTGCCAACGATACGACGCGCTACTTAGCGCAGAAGTTCATCAGGCTCCCAGGCTTCCTGGCCAAGGATGAGGTCGTGCGCGAGAATCCTGGTTTGTTCCGCGACACGTCGCTGGTGAGCGTGAAGACGAGCATCGATTCGCTGTCGCCCAGCTCGCCGATCTTGCCGGTGATGCTGAACGCGGAGCAACCTTCGTGGGTGCGATACCACAACATTGTGGGCGTGGTGCCCAACAAAGGTGTGCTTGGATTTTTGGCCAAAAACTCCGACGGCGTCGTGGCCTTCGATAGCGCGCATCTCGACAAAGTGTCCTCCGAGATCGTCGTGTCGGCCGATCACAGCACGGTGCAGCGGCATCCGCTGACAGTGCTCGAAGTACGGCGGGTGCTGTTGGAGCATCTGCACTCGATCCAGCCCGCGAATGCCGCTGCTTTTCGCTCGTCGGACACTGCGTTCCAAGCGTCGCCGATCAGTGTGTTTTCGACGACGACCGCCACGGGAACGATCCCCACCGAACTACGACAGAATGTCGTAGCTCGTTAAAATTTCTAAAGCCTCGTGCCAAGTAGCCACTTAGGTGGTTAAATGACATGGTCGACGGCGGGAGCGGACGACAAACTGTCGCATCCGCTCCGGGCGCGTCGCCCTTCTTTTCGTGATTTCGACAAGCGACCGTCGCGTGTCGTTCATGGCGCTAGATGCAGTCGGGGGAAGATGCGATGGTGAATCGGCTATCGTTTCGCGCCGCGCGATCTGTGATGCCCG
>DASZPI010000831.1:0-4845 GCA_035550355.1 Pirellulales bacterium | reverse complement strand
CGATGCCGACCACCGCGAAGAAAATCGCGATGCCAAAAACAAGTGCACGATTCATCCGAGTTCCTCCAAACAAAACAGGTACCATACCGTACGGGGACGCAAACACAGCCGTCGTCGGGTCAAAACTGCCCCCGAAGTCTGACGGCCGACTTGCGGGGATATTCAAACCTACTGCGTTGTGCCAGGTGCTAGCATCGGTCAAGCTGCCCTGTGTTCAAACTCTTCCGATTAACGCATTCAGCACAGTTACACAGGTTAGGTCGCTTAAGGTATCACTGCCGATCGTGATGTCAAGTGCCGGATAGATAACGTGTGACCGTTAGGTATTCTGGGTAGTTGACGGATGATTTTCGGTAAAGTGTAGACCAAAATCAACCCATTGGTCGGCGTGCGCAAAAAAAAACGGGACGTTGCTCGAGGCAACATCCCGTCAAATTCGTTCGAACCGGATTTTTACGCCCTGGGGGACTGCCGCCCACCAGCGTGACAATACACTACTTAAGTTGTGTATTGGTCGGTGCTTCTGCGTTCTGCACCGCCGCCGCGGCCTTCTGACCAGCAGGATCGGTCGCGGCAGACATGCGACGTTGCATTTCTTGCTCGGCCAGCGCCTGCTTACGCAGCATATCCTGCGGATCTTCGAAATTTAACACCAACGGCGGCAAGTCATTGAACAGCTTCGTCGCCATTCCCGCAATCCGCCAGCCCTGCGGTTCTTCCCGCAGAATCCACACAATCGTGTCGGTGTGCTTCGCCCCCTGCTCATCCAGGTCGCTCCAACTGGCCGCCACATGGGCGCCGCCGGGAACAACCTCGACCTCGCCGACCTCGTAGCTCGCCGTCTTGCTACCGGGCGGCGAGATAAGCATGTTCATCTCTGTCGTCTTTTCGCGAGCAATGTCGGTCAGCAGCTCCGACGCCTTCTTGTCGTCGCCGATGCGGACCGCTTCCAGAAAGGTTATCAACGCGGCCTGCGGCGTTGCACCTTCCTTAGGTTTCGTACTCGCGGTCGATTCGGCAGGGCTGCCGCCGCCGCCGCAACCGGCTATCACCAAAACCGCAGTCGAAAAAACGAACAATCGGCTGCAAATGGGCATCGCAAAGGACTCCGAAGCTCGTAAAGCAATGGCCAACGAATCCCGTCGTAGCCAAGGGGGCGGGAGTCTCGCAGGTAGGCTGCGTGCGGTCAAGACGAGATGACGACCGCGGACGACGAGAACATTGCCGGCGTTAACAAGCGCCGCAGCTGCCGCCTTGAAATTCAAAAAAGGCGCTGGTCGGAGTCGAACCGACGATGGCGGATTTGCAATCCGCTGCCTTAGCCTCTTGGCTACAGCGCCGTTGATAGCAGGCCGAGCCGAAACACGGCTGCCGTACCGAAAATAACGAATCGGCTAATTACGCCGACAAGTTTAGCGGAGTACGACCGGAGCGGTCAATTGTCGTCCGCATCGAGTTGGACAAAGGCTAACGGGCGGATGATTCGCGCCGCAATCACCGGCGCAAAAAAATAGCTCGCCAGGTGGGGCAGGAACCTGACGAGCCTTTGTCGACCTTTCGGCCAACTGCTGGATTCTAGGGCGCTCGTCTCGCAAGGCAATGCAGAAAAAGTCTACGGCATTGGTGCTGCTATCAGCCGTCGAGAAGGCGGCGTTTTCAACCCTCGTGGCTACGGATGAGTGGCAATTGAAAAAGCTGCCATTGGCCAAACCTAAGGATTTAGAGACACTTCGGTCCCTCCGAATCCGCTTTTCTGATTCCAGTCCACGATCGGCCCTCGGCGCGAATGCGCTTTCGATTCAACAGCTTAACGATCACCGTGTGCGCGCTGGGGCTCATTGCCGCGGTCGCGCGCATCTGCGAAGCAGCGCCGCCGCGCACCAGCGAACTGATGCCGGTCGACTTCATGGCTGCGCTGGAAGGCGATTCTCGGCCACTCGCTCTCATCCCCAGTGCACTGCCCGATCCTTCCGGCGCCCCGGCTTCTGAAGTGGCACAGCCGGAGGTAATCGTCCCCCCCGCGATTGTTGCCGACGAACCGCTCGTTTCAGGGCCGGTTTTCGCGCTACCGGCCTGGATGGAATACCACACCTGCCCGAAGTGCCAGCCTTGGACGCGAGGATATCTCGGTTCGAACTACGGCACCATCTGCTACTGCAACGATCGTCAGATCAACGGCTTTGTGTTCGATGGCCTGGTGCGTGGCTTCTACCTTAACGACCAGCGGATCGAATGGTCGGGCATGGAGTCGACGTTTGGCGCCGAGGCCATCCTCATCCCGCGGATCGTTTACAACACGGCAAACTGGACGATCGCCGGCAACAGCGTCTTTTTCATCAACGAGCCGTTCGATCGCAACATGTATGTCACGCCCGAGCGTGCCTCGTACCTGGCGAACTTCCAGGTCCAGCCGGTCGAGATTTGGAATCTGAACATCGCCTTGTCGCGCGATGATTTCCGGTTTTCGTTCGGCAAAGACAACACACCGTTTGGGCGTTACTACTTCCCGCTCTTTTCGAACTCGCGGATGGACGCCCCGTTCATTCGCACCGATGTGATTAGCTGGGTCGAAACCGGTGCCTTCATCCGCTGGACGCCGGGGATTTTTTCAATCGACGCGGCGGTCGTGAATGGCGGTTCGGACAAGGATACCAACTCCAGCAAGGGCGGCATTGGCCGTATCGGCATTCAAAGCGAAGATCAAAGCTTCGTCGCAGGCATTTCGGGAAAGGTGAGCGACGGCATCGGTTCCGAAGTGCAAAAAGAGTTGGCCAACTATTATGGCGGCGACTTCATGATCCGCCGCGGATGCTTCGACCTTTCCGGAGAGGCGATCTACAACCAATACGGATTTCGCAAGCCGTACAACCCCAACAATATATTCTGGGGCCGCAATCTTTATTATCGCGACATGTTCGGTGGCACGGTCGATGCCGGCATGCACGGCTGGGGCTATTACGTGAACGCCGGATTCACGTTGCCGCATTTGCGCACCGACATCAACTACGGCGAGTTCTACCCCAGTCCAATCGGCAATCCGCTGACCGATACGCCAATTCGTCGCGGCATTGTAAAAGGCACTTGGACATTCATTCCGCGGGTCGAGCAATATCTGGCGCTGATCTTCGAAAACAATCGTCCGGTCGAGGCGTGGCGAAGTACGCAGAAGGGATTTGCGATCCTTACGGGCCTGCAGACGTATTTCTGATCAGCCCAATTTACCACGCTTTCCCCGTAGGGCTTTTTCTCACGCAAAAGACTTTTGACACACACAGTTTTATTGGTAGGCTGCACCCGATATCTTTGAACGGCAGGACAGGCGGTATATGCCATCGATCGACGTGTCTCATTCGGACGCTCCCAAGCTGCCCCAACAGCCGGCGGTGATCGCGCAGTGCATCGAACCGCAGCTTGCCGCCCAGGCCGAGGTCGCACGTCGGGTCGAGCAAGCGCTGCGGTCGAGTCCGTATCTGGCACTGCGAACGATCACGTGCGAGTTCGACGGCGAATCGCTGTTCCTTCGCGGTCGCGTCCCGACGTTTCACACCAAGCAAGTGGCCTTCACGGTCGTTGAACGCTTGGCGTTGGATGTTGAATTAGTCGACCAGTTGGAAGTTGCTGCCCCGACGCCGGTGCGCAAGCGTCGTCGCCTGCACTAAAGGCGCTCGGCAGCCTTCGATTGTTGCGTTGGGTTCGCCCGGCGCTTACAAGGGTAGTTGCATCGCTTGGCGGCGCGCCATCGCGACGCGAGCTCTCCCGCCCTTGATCCCACCCCAAGCAGGCGTCGATCATGCGCTTTCGAAGTCTATGCGCTCTTTTGCTGAGCGTTCTGTCAGCTTGGACGACCGCCAATTCATACGCCGTCGAGTCGTCATCCACTCCCGCTGCGATCCTCAAAGTACCCGAGGGCTATGAGGTCGAACTGGTTGCTGGTCCACCGTTGGTCGAGCATCCGACGATGGGCGGCTTCGACGCTCAAGGGCGCTTGTACATCTGCGATGGCCCCGGCGAAAACATGCGCGCTGCTGATTTGCTGGCCAAACTGCCGAACCTGATTCGTCGGCTCGAGGACACCGACGGCGATGGACGATTCGACAAGGCCACGGTATTCGCCGACAAGATGACCTTTCCTATGGGCGCTCTGTGGTACGGCGGCAGCATTTACACGGCCAGCCCTCCGCATATTTGGAAGCTCACGGATTCCGACGGCGACGGTGTCGCCGACCAGCGCCAGATTCTCGTTTCCGAATTCGGCTTTACCGGAAACGCGGCCGATATTCATGGTTGCTTCCTCGGGCCCGACGGCTGGCTTTACTGGTGCGACGGCCGTCACGGACATAATTTCGTCGACGATCAAGGCAACCAGATCAGCAAGGGGCTCGCAGCCCGACTGTTTCGCTGCCGGCTCGACGGCTCGCAGGTCGAAAGCTTTGCCGGCGGCGGCATGGACAACCCAGTCGAAGTTTGCTTTACCGAGCAGGGAGAACCGCTGGGCACGGTGGCCATCTTCGACGTCGTCGACGGGCGGCACGATGCCCTAATCCACTGGGTTTACGGGGGCGCTTATCCGCGCTACGAGCAAAAGTGCCTGGAAGAATTTCGCCGCACCGGACCACTCATGCCCCAGGTAAGTCGTTTGCTGGGGGTCGCGCCTTCGGGCATCGTGCGCTATCGCAACAACGCGATGGGGCTTGAACCAGGCGAGCACCTGTTTCACGCGCAATTCAACACACACACGGTTGTCAAATCTCGAATCGAGCGGGTCGGCGCAACGTTCCGCTCGCACGACGACGCATTTCTGACGAGTGACGATCCTGATTTCCATCCCACGGACGTGATCGAGGA
>DASZPI010000830.1:0-2900 GCA_035550355.1 Pirellulales bacterium | reverse complement strand
TACGAGCTGTTGATGAACCACGTGACGCAAGTCATGGTTCGTGCAATCGACGGCGCCGAGCCGCCGTCGGCGGTCCTGCCGGCCTCGGCGCTACAGCCCGTGGGGTTCGGCCGCGATGAAGGGCTGCTCCCGTACAGCCCGCGATCGTTCCCCGGCTACCGGCTGCTTACCGAGTACTTCACCTTTCCGCAGAAGTTTCTGTTTGTCGATCTTGTGGGGCTGGAATGCACCCGCATGAAAGGCTTCCGCGACCGCGCGGAGATTTTTCTGTTTCTCGACCGCTCGATTCCCGCGCTCGAAACGCGCGTTAAAAACGATACGTTCCGCCTGGGTTGCACGCCGATCGTGAACTTGTTCACGCAAGACTGCGACCCGATCCACGTGACGCACACCAAGCACCGCTACCACGTGATCCCCGACGTGCGCAGCCCGGGCGCGATGGAGATTTACTCGATCGACGCGGTGAGCAGCACGAACCTCGATAGCCATCAAACGACGGAGTATCAGCCGTTTTATTCGTTCAAGCATGGTCTCGAATCGGGGCAAAGGCAGGCGTACTGGTACGCGCGCCGGCGACCGAGCGTGCAAAAAGGCGATTCCGGCACCGAGATGTACATCTCGCTGGTCGACCTGGATTTCGACGCCGCGCAGCGCCCCTCGGATGTGCTCACCATCCAAGCCACCTGCACCAATCGCGATTTGCCCGGCGAGTTGCGCTCGACCGGCGGTGAGATTTGGGGCTTTCAGCTCGAAGGTCATGCGCCCCTGCAGCGCATCACGCCGATCGTCCCGCCCACCGAGTCGGCGCGGCTGCCGTTTGACGAAGGCCGCTGGCGGCTGGTGTCGCACCTGGCGCTGAATCACCTTTCGATTGCTGATGCCGAAGATGGCGCGGCCGCGCTGCGCGAGATCCTCAAACTTTACGATTTTGCCAACACCAAGGTCAGCGCACAGCACATTGCCGGTATCGTCAGCGTGACTAGTCGTCGCGCGGTGGCCCCGATCACCGACGGCACGGGCGATGGCTTCTGCCGCGGGCTCGAGATCAGCATCGAGCTGGATGACGAAAAATTCGCCGGCAGCGGTTCGTTCCTATTCGCCTCGGTCCTCGAACGGTTCTTGGGCTTGTACGCGTCGATCAACTCGGCGACCCGCCTGTCGGCCCGATCCAAACAACGTGGAGCATTGATCAAGCGATGGCCATTCCGAGCGGGCGACCGCACGCTGATCTGACGACGAACGCCGTTGAAGCCGCTAGCACCGCGCAAGGCGCCCTCAATGCGGCGCTGGCGGGCGACGTATCGGATGCGCTGGCGGCGCAGTTGATTGCCGAGCCTTACCGGTTCGATTTCTTTCAGTCGATCCGCGTGCTGGGACGGATCTTTCCCGACCGCCGCCCCGTTGGTCTCGATTCGATCCCGGCCGACGAGCTGGTGCGGTTCCGCAGCTATCTATCGCTGTCGTTTCCGCCCAGCGAGGTTCACGAGGTGCTGCCGCCGGCGCAATCGAGCGCGCCGCTCCGCATGGTCGTGGCGTTCATGGGCTTGGTCGGCCCCAGCGCTGCGCTGCCGCGGCACTATACCGAAATGCTGCTCGAGCGGGCGAAGCAAAAGGACCGCACGCTCTACGATTTTCTCGACATGTTCCAGCACCGGCTGGTGTCGCTGTTTTACCGGGCCTGGGAGCGCAATCGGTTCTGGGCCTGCTTCGAACGCGCCGAGCTTGAAGGACGCGCCTGGCGGGCCGCCGGGGCCGATCGCTACCGATCGTTCGTGCTCGACGAACGTCCCCGCCACGATCCGGTGGCGCAAATCCTGCTCGAGGTCGTGGGTCTCGGTCCGCCGGCGCTGCGCTACCGATCGCAGGTCCGCGATCGCCTTGCCGGACGCACGCTGATCGATGACGGCACCGTGCGGTTCTACGCAGGGCTGTTGGCCCAGCAGCATCGTTCGGCCGTCGGCCTGGAAGGCATGGTGCGCGACTATTTCGACGTGCCGGCAACTGTCGAGCAGTTCTGCGGACAATGGCTGAAGCTGGAGCCCGAAAACCAGTCGTCCTTGTCGCTGTCGGGCAACACCTGCTTGGGCGCCAACGTGGTGATCGGCGAACGGTTTTGGGACAGGCAAGGCAAGTTCCGCATCCGGCTGGGGCCGGTTGGGTACGCACAGTTCAACCAATTTTTGCCGCCCGGCAGCGCATTTCGGCCACTCTCGGACCTGACACGGCTGTATGCCGGCATCACGTTCGACGTCGATGTGCAGCTCGTGTTGCGGGCCGAGGAAATCCCCTCGTGCCGCTTGGGCGACTCGGCGGGCGGCTCACGGCTGGGCTGGGACACCTGGATTCGCAGCAACGAGTTTTCAAACGACGTCGAGGACGCCGTCTTCGCCTTGGCAAACTAGTCTCGCCGCATTCGGCTTTTGACACATCATCACCACCGACGATAATCAAGCAACCTTTCACCACTCGAGGACGCTTCCGTGGACCTCAACCTGAAATCACTGATTGGCAAGCTGAACGACACCTCGCGTCGGTCTCTCGAGAGTGCCGCGGGGCTGTGCCTTTCACGGACCAATTACAACGTCGAGATCGAGCACTGGCTGCTGAAGCTGCTCGAAGTTTCCGATACCGACCTGGCCCGGCTGTTGCGCTATTACGAGATCGACCAGGCGCGGCTGAATCGCGATCTCACGCGGGCGATCGAACGGCTTAAGACCGGCAACAGCCGGCCGCCCTCGTTGTCGCCGCAGATCGTTGACCTGGTGCGCGAATCCTGGGTGGTGGCCTCGGTGGAGTTCGCCGCGCCGGCGGTGCGCACCGGTCATTTGCTGTTGGCGCTGTTGGCCGATGCCGACCTCGCGCGCCAAACGCGCGATAGTGCGCCCGATCTCGCCAAGATC
>DASZPI010000829.1:0-3498 GCA_035550355.1 Pirellulales bacterium | reverse complement strand
TTGCTTGCCGCTTTTCAAGTACAGCACCACGCCGTCGTCGCGGGGTTCGACGCGTTCGTAATGCTCGCCGTGGCGGATGAGCACGCCGCGATCGCGCATGTGGTAGGCCAACGCGTCGATGATCTCGTCGTCGAGGAACTCGAGCAGCTTGGCGCGCGTGTTGATCAGGTTCACTTTGCATTCGAGATTGCGAAACATCATCGTGTACTCGCAACCGGTGACCCCCGCGCCGTAGATGGTCACCGATTGCGGCGTGTACGACAGGTCGAGGATCGTGTCGCTGTCGAAAATGCGCGGATGCGAGAAGTCGATATCGGGCGGGCGGTACGGCCGCGCGCCGGGGGCGAGGATGATCTTGTCGGCATGCAGCCGCTGGCAGGCGCCGGTCGGCTCGGCGACGGTGATGGTTTGTGGATCGGTGAACCGCGCCTGTCCGTGGACCACCGGCACGTGGTTGCGTTCGTAGAACCCGGTGCGCATGTCGACCTGCCGTTCGATCACGCCGCGCGCACTGCGGCGCAGCTCAGGAAACGAGAAGTGCACCGACACTCCCGCGGCGCGGAACAGCGGGTTGTGGTTGGCCTCGGTCATTTGGTAGATCGAGAATCGCAGCGCCTTGCTCGGAATGGTGCCCAGGTGCGTGCAACCTCCGCCGAGCTTGGGATAACGCTCGACGACGGCGACCCGCTTGCCTTGCTTGGCCGCCTGCATTGCCGCCCCTTCGCCGCCGGGCCCTGTGCCGACGACGATGACATCGAACTTGTCCAACTTTGCATCACCGGCCGCAGCCATCACGCACCGCTCTCGGGGTTTCGCAGATCCGAACGACAAAAAACAAACCGATGCACCCACCGACCAGCATCGATGAGTAGGAGATTAGCAGAACAGCCATCCATGTTCATCCGGGTTCCGCCGTGCTTTTTGTCGCGTGGCGATGCGGGATCGCGCCGCGGCCGGCCTGAATGCCTGCCCCCAGCGCGCGCTCGGTACCGACCTTGCCCGTTCCGATGCGCTGCCGGTCGAAATCGAAACCAACTCGCAGGCGACGGCGACGCAGATCGAAATCGTGAGCCTTCCTACAACCGCCGAACGCCGATCGACTCGCGAACACGCCTACCGACTCGCGGCCGGCGGCGGTGCGAGCAAGAATGCAATCAAGTCGGCCATGTTTTCAGGGCTGACCGTATTTTCCACCCCTTCGGGCATCAGCGAGATCCCCGAGCCAGCGATCTCGTCGATATCGCGTCGCAACACGGTTTCGGTCGTGCCATCGGCACGCTTCAGCGTGAAGCCGGTGACGCCGTCCTCGACCACGATGCCGATAATCACTCGACCGTCGGTGGTCACCACCGTGTACGACAAAAAGTTCGGCGCCACCTCGCGGTTCGGATCGAGAATGTTGATCAGAACCTGCTCGGGATTCCACGCGCGGATTGTGGCAAGGTTCGGTCCCGTGTCCTTCGTGCCGACGTCGCCCGCGCGGTGACAATTCATGCACCCCTTCTCGAAGACTTGGCGACCGCGTGTCGGGTCGCCCGCCAGCGCCAGGGCCGGTTTGTATCGTTCGATCACGTCCTTGCGCGGGCCAGGTGCGTCGGCGCTGAAGAGCCTGGTTGCCAACTCCTTGACTGCCGGTGTGCTGCTGCGCGTCAGCAGGCGGCGCTGATCGAACGGAATTTGACTGGCGGGAATCAAGCCGCTTTCGATCGCCTTGAGCAGCGGCATGGCGCGCGAGCGGACGCCGAGCATTGCGCTGATGACTTCGCTGCGGACGGCGGGCGTTTGTGTGCGCCAGTTTGCCAACAGCAGCTCGACCGTTTCGGCAGCGGTAAAGCTGCCCAGCACCGCCACCGCGGCCCGCTGGACCTCTTGCGGTTGACTGGTTGCCATCAGGTGGGTCAGCCGGGTGCGCACGCTCTCGAAGTCGTCGAACGCGAGCAGCCGAATGGCCGCCAACCGTGCATCCAACGTTTGCTGATCGTCGGTGGCGGTTTTCGCTGCGCCGCTCAGCACGCCACCGACAACGTCGTTCGCTGGTCCCGTGAACCCCGCGCGGCGGAGACTTTTGCCCGAGCGCTTCAACCCTTGTCCGATGCCGGTGACCACGACGCTGAGCGCGCGATGGTCTGTACCGATGCTGCCGACCGCGGCCACCACGCGCTGCATTTCCTCCTGCTTGCCGCGGGCCCCAAGGAACTGCGCCAAGTCGCGGATCATATCGACCGAGGCGGGCTCGGCGATGAAGGTGGCGTCGGCCAACAAGCGCGTCAGCAACTCGGCGCCGGTTTCGGCGACGGAGCTCAGCACGGCCGTGCGCGTCCACACATCGGCAGCGTCGCGGCGGGCGATGGCCGCCAGGGCGTCGATCACGCGCGGGTCGTTCGATTCGCCGAGCGTGAAAGCGGCTTGAAAGCGCACCCGGGCATCGTCGTCGAGCGCCAATCGCAGGGCCGAATCGAGGATCGCAGCGTTTCCCAGGCGTGGTTCGGCGAGCCGCAGCGCATTCTCGCGCACCCCGGCAGTTGTATCGTGCAGGCCGATTCGCACGTCGTCGTTGTCCAACGACTCGAGGCCCTCAAGGGTCCACAGGGCGTGCAACCGCGCCAGGGGCGTGCGACCGTGCTTGACCAGCTCGCGCAAGGCGGGCACGATCGACCGATCCTGCCGCTCGAACAACAACCGCTGGGCGGTTTCGCGCCACCAACCATTTGGGTTCTCGAGCGTTGCCACGAGCTCGGCACTGCTGGCTGCACCCAGGCGCGGCGGCTTGCCAGGCTTGAAGCCCGGCGGCGTCAATCGCCACAGTCGACCCATGTCGCGGCCAGCCTCGAGATCGACCGCCGCGTGAATGTCTTCGGGAATGCTCCAGGGATGCTCGATGTTCTCGCGATACATGTCGAGCACGTGCAGCGTGCCGTCGGGCGCGTTGACGAAGTTCACCGGGCGAAACCAGTTATCGGTCGAGGCGACCATCTCGGCCTTGCCATCGACGCGCGATGCTTTGAACGTCACGCCGTCGGGCTTGAGTTGCAGCCGGTAGAACAGGTTCGCGGCACACTCGGCGATGAAGACATTGCCGTGGTACTTCGGCGGGTACGCGGCGCCGCGGTAGCTGGTGATGCCGCTGGCCGAGGTGACCACGCCGGCGCCGACGAGCTCGCTGCGCGGCATGGCCATGTTGCGCTCGCCGGCCCAGCGCTGGGCGCGGATCACGCGCCACGGCTCGGGGGGCGAAATCGAATAGACCGGCAGTTGATCGCCCGACTCGGCCATGTCGGCGATCGGGCTGGGAGCGGCCAGCGAGCGATTGCGCGCCAGGTAGCGGCTGGGCAGCACGATGTGCTGCGCCGGGTTGCGGATGTTGCACAAGAAGCGGTTGCCCCAATCGTCGAACGTGCCGCCGAAGCGCGCGCCGCCCGAGAGCAGGTCGAAGGCGCCGGTCACGGGGTCGATGCTGAAATCGTTGCGCGACATGGTGACCGGCGCGGCGCCGGGGCG
>DASZPI010000828.1:0-6222 GCA_035550355.1 Pirellulales bacterium | reverse complement strand
CCAGAACGCTACTCGGGGCGTGGCGTGCTAAATGCCGTGCGCAACGTGGAAACCTACCTGCGGCCGGCGCTCGACGGCATGGACGCGACCGATCAGTTTGCCGTCGATGCGCGGCTGATCGAGCTCGACCCATCGCCGCGCAAAACCAAGTTTGGCGGCAACGCGATGCTCGGAGTCTCGCTAGCCGTGGCGCATGCGGCGGCCGCCGTGCAGAAAATTCCGTTGTATCGGCACATCAGCCACCTTTGGCAGCGGATCATGCCCGGTTCGGCAGCGCTTGTGCATCCGCGGCTGCCGTTGCCGATGACGAACATGATCTCCGGCGGAGTCCACGCCGGCGGGAATATCGACTTTCAAGATTTTCTCATCATGCCCGTCGGCGCCGGCAGTTACGCCGAGGCCCTGGAGTGGATTGTGCGCGTGTCCCGCCGGCTGGGCGCTTTGCTGCGCGACGGTGGATTCGAAGGCCGGTTGGTCGGCGACGAAGGAGGCTACGGCCCGCGGCTGAAAAGCAATCAGCAGGCCGCCGAGTTCGTGGTCCGCGCGATCGAAGCCGCGCGACTGCGCCCCGGCGAAGACGTTGTGCTGGCGATCGACGTGGCCAGCACGCAGTTTTACGACGGCTCGCATTACCGCCTGTCGGCCACCGGCGGCGCACGGCTCACGAGCGCCCAGATGATCGACCAGCTTGAGGCGCTGGTGAACGAGTTCCCGGTGGCGAGCATCGAAGACGGCCTGGCCGAAGAAGACTGGACCGGCTGGCAGCAGTTGACCGAGCGCTTGGGCAGCCGCGTGAAGCTGGTGGGCGACGATTTGTTCGCCACGCGCGAAGACCGGCTGCGGCGCGGCATTTCGCTGAACGTGGCCAACGCCATTCTGATCAAGTGCAACCAGGTGGGAACATTATCGGAAACGCTGCGCACGATGCGGTTGGCGTACGGCTCGAATTACGGCCGCGTGGTTTCCGCGCGCAGCGGCGAGACCGAAGACACCACGATTGCCGACCTGGCGGTCGGGACCGCGACGAAGACCATCAAGATCGGCTCGATTCAGCGCAGCGAGCGGCTGGCGAAATACAATCGGCTGCTGCGGATCGAAGAAGAGCTGGGCAGTGATTGCATCAATTGGTGAAGCATCGGCGGCGAGGTCATTCAAGATGAGCGCTTATTTTGTCGATAAAACCGAGTGTGCGCTGCACGGTCCGTTTCCGGGCGTGCAGATGTCGACCGCCTGCGGCCAGCAGATGACTCTGTCGGTCGTCGAGATGAAGCCACGCGCTTCGATCCCGGCCCACAGCCATCCGCACGAGCAAGTCGGCATTCTGCTCGAAGGCGACGGAGTATTCGATATCGGCGACGAATCGTGCCGCGTGACGCCGGGCATGATGTGGCGGATCCCTGGCGGCACGGTCCACTCGATCGTCGCTGGAGAATCGGGACTTCGAGCGCTCGACGTGTTCTACCCGATTCGCGAGGATTACCGGTGACCCATCGCGGCCGTTCACGACGAGGCTGGTCGATCGCCAGCTTCCGGCGTGAATATCGGCTGGCAGGGGTGACGGTCGTCTTGGTCGGTGCGCTGCTGAGCGGATGTAAATCGCCGTTCGGGCAGCCGTCGGTCCAAAACCAGTCGCAGGCAGGTGGATACCATTCGGCGCGGATCGCGTATCGCGTCGATGCCGGTCGGCTGTGCGAGCCGATGGCGCTGGCTCGGATCGACGGGCAGCTTGTGTCGTACGAGGATCACGCGAGTTCGCCGGTGCCGGGCACATCGCGCGCCACGCTGACGATTGAATATCCGCACCCGGCCGGTATTGCCGGCTACGCCCAGGCACGGGTCGATATCGACTCAGTTGCTTCGCTTTCGACGCCCCGACCAGGATCGAGTATTCAAGTGATTGGCCGCGGAATGAAGTCGGCAGCTCATAGCATTGCTCGTCCCTGGTTGCCGGACGATCGATTCCACGAGACGTGGACGCTTGACGTGCCGAAGGTTGTCATTGACCAAGCGATCGGGGAATTGAATCAGAGCGGGTTCTTCGCCGAGGGCGCGCCGCGCAGTGGAGCGGTTGCCGGCGTGAAGCTGTCGGCGACGGTGGACGCCGCGACGGTTCGCCGAGCATGGCGACAGTCGGCAGCGCTCGATGCGTTGATGCTCGAGGTGCGACGATCCGGGCAGCTCGAAGCGTATCATCGCCCTGCGGATTTATTTCGAAGCGGCGGCGCGCGGTTCAGTAGCGTCGGCGCGTATTGCGACTTCGCGCGTTCGCGGGACGACGCGCACCAATGGCTTGCGGCGAGCACCGGGCTGGCGCCGAACGCGGCGGCCCAAACTGCTGCGGCAGGTGTTGATCGGCCGGAATCGGCAGACGCCTCGGTTCGGCGATGAGTCACATCGTCTTGCCCAAGGCTTCGGCCACCTTGCGGCACTGGCGCATGGTCGCTTCGAACTGCGCCACATTGAGCGACTGGTAACCGTCGCTCATGGCGTTTTCGGGATCGGGATGAACTTCGAGGATCAGTCCGTCGGCACCGGCGGCGACGCTGGCCGCGGCCATTTGCGGCACGAGCCAGGTGTGCCCCGTGCCGTGGCTGGGATCGACGACCACCGGCAAATGCGTTTTGCCGTGCAGCCAGACGACACTGGCCAGCGGCAGGGTGAAACGCGTGTGCGTTTCGAACGTGCGAATGCCGCGCTCGCAGAGCACGACATTCGGATTGCCAGCGTCGAGAATGTACTCGGCCGCGAGCAATAGCTCCTCCATGGTGGCGCTGGGGCCCCGCTTAAGCAGCACGGGCAACGGCTGTTTGCCGACCGCCTCGAGCAGGCGGTAATTCTGCATGTTGCGAGCGCCGATTTGCAGCACGTCGGCGTAACGCTGCACCAGCGGGACATCCTCGGTCGCCAGCACCTCGGTCACGATCGCCAGGCCGGTGGCATCGCGGGCCGCGGCGAGCATCTTCAGGCCGTCTTCCTTAAGGCCTTGAAAGCTGTAGGGGCTGGTCCGCGGCTTGAAAGCCCCGCCCCGCAGGCCTGCCGCCCCGGCCTTTTTGATCGCCCGCGCGATCTCGAGGATTTGCGCCTCATTTTCGACCGAGCAGGGGCCGGCGATCACGCCTACCTGGCCACCGCCGATGCGCAAGTCGCGGGCGGTAACCACCGACGGTTCGGTCTTCAGCTCGCGGCTGGCCATTTTGTACGGCGCGAGGATCGGCAGCACCTCGGCCACGCCCATTCCGGCTTCGAGCGCTTCTTTCACGCCGTCGCGTTCAGGGCCGATCGCCGCGACCACGGTTCGCTCGACCCCGTTGAGCACGTGGGCTTTCATGCCCAATCCCTCGACACGCTCGACCATGTGCTGCACTTCGGCCGGCGTGGCCTCCCTTTTCATCACAACAATCACAAAATGGTACCCTTTGAATGGGAGAAGAGTCTGGCGAGCGATGCACCACGACCTGTTATGCGATCGCGGCGTTATTCGATCGCGGCGTTATTCGATCATCGCCGACGACCGAGAACGGATCAACTCGGCGAAGGTTCGGCGCCGGCCTGACGCAGCCGCTGACGCGCCCGGCTGAGGACCGGTCCGACGCTGTTCTCGGGCATGCCCGTGCGATCGCTGATCTCGCGATAGGTCATGCCTTCGAGATGGTACAGTCGAACCACCTCGGCGTCGGGAGCTTCGAGTTCCTCGAGCAGCCGCGCGATCTCTTCGCGATCCTGGAAGCGACGTTCGGGTTCGCCGTTGTCGATGGCCTCGGGCGACCCCGCGGCAGTCAGCCGCGACGCCGACTTGCGCGACAGCAACTCGCGTACGACCACCCGCCGAGCGACGACCGTTAAATAGGTGGCCAGGCTGCTTTGCGCACGGAAGTGCCGCAGCACCGCGAAGTCGTCTTTGATAATCGCCAGAAAGACGTCGGCGCACAGGTCTTCGCGATCTTCAGCCGTGAGCCGAATGCTGCGCGCCTGCGCTGAATGGTTGGTGACGTGGATGATCAGGCCGAGAAACCGATCGACAAAGTCTTCCCATGCTCGCGGCTTGCGAGCCAAACATTTGTCCAGGAGGACGCGATCAGTTTCCGACAGGGCCACGACACGGAACCTCGTGAGTGCGATGAAATCCCTCGCAGGGCGGGTTTCCGTCCCCAGGATCACCACGGCCCGGCCGGGGCCAACGAGCTACTGCCTAGCCACGGGCCATGCAAACTCGCCCAGCCGGTGCCAAGCCAACCTGCCCAATTGGAAACAAGCCCCAAGCGGGATCACAACTTGTGCGTATGCGTTGTCCCTCGCCGAGATCATTCACACCCGATTCTAACAGCCGTCAACCAACCGCGGCAAGTTTGAACTTGGGAAAACTCGGTGGTGCAACTTGGCGTGCTTGTTAATGGTAAAGGCCTTAGTTACTATTCTTGCTCGCTGCCGCTGAGTAAAGCCGCGACAACGATTTCCGTCGTGCTTGACACATTTTCTGCGAGTGTGTCGAATGCGAAACTGGGCCGGCAAACGCTCGAAACCTGCTCGCGGGTTGGGCGCAACGGGCCGCTGTGCGAACGCAGAGCTTAGATTCCTCGAACAAGGAGAAGTCCGTCGATGACTCACGTCGTTGCCGAGCCGTGCTTCGGCTGCAAGTACACCGACTGCGTGGTCGTCTGCCCCGTGGAATGCTTCTACGAGGGCGAGAAGATCCTGTACATCCATCCGGATGAGTGCATCGACTGCGAAGCGTGCGTTCCCGAGTGCCCGGTCGAGGCCATCTTCCACGAGGACAACCTTCCGGAAGAGTGGAAGGCGTTCAAAGAGCTCAATGCCGAGATGGCTCCGCAGTGCCAGGTGATTACGGAAAAGAAAACTCCGCTAGTAGGTGAATAGCGGTACGCAGGCAGCGGGCCGTTTAAACCACGAGTGCAAATACAGTAGGCGGCTCGGGCGAATGCGCCGGCCGCCTTTTTTGTTGCGCGGTTCGAATTCTCGCGCCAAGCTCGAACTGGCCACTGGCCGCTGCCCACTTCCCACTACTTCAAGTCCACCGACCAGTACGCGTTGTCCAGGAACGTCTTCCAGCTTTCGTACTTCGGGTTGCCGAGCTTGATGCTCAACAGGGGGCTGCGTTTGGGCTTCACCGGATGACGCACCAGGTGCATGTTCGCTTCCTGCGGCGTGCGGCCACCTTTGCGGACGTTGCACTTCACGCAACTGCACACGATGTTCTCCCACGTCGTATCGCCGCCGCGGCTGCGCGGCATCACGTGGTCGAGGCTCAGTTCCGAGGTGGGAAACTTTTTCCCGCAGTACTGACAGCGGTTGCCGTCGCGCGCGAAAATGTTTCGCCGGTTGAAGCGCACGACCTGTTTCGGCAAGCGATCGTACGACAGCAGTCTGATCACGCGCGGCGCTTGGATCTCGAAGTTCACGGCCCGCACCCAATCTTGGTGCGGCTCCTTGAACGTGGCGCGCAGCTCGCTGATTTCGCGCCAGGAATCGAAGTTGTAATTGGCGAACTGCCCTTCCTCCAGGTGCACGACCTCGGCCAACTCGCGAAACAAAAGCGTGAAGGCACGCCGGACGTTGATGACATGAACCGCCATGTAAAAGCGATTCAACACCAGCACGCTGGCGCTTAGTGCGTCAGCCGCGCCTACACTCGACATCCGATACCTCCTCGTCAGCCAGAAGCGACAATCCCAGGTCGGGTCGGCGAGAAACAAGCTCTTCAATTCTAGTCGCCCGCCCAGCAACTGCCTAGCTTTTGCAACCGTTGCCGAGGTTTCATTGCAGCGTAACGTCTCCGCGGCGCCGTGTGCGCGTGTATGGATTCGACATGCACGTCGCGCCACCGTCGCTCGCGTGTGCTTCGTCGTCATGCTGTGCGAATTCGGCGCGATCGTTGTGTCAAGACGACTTTCACATTTGACAAATCGTTTTCATGGTTCTTGAACAGCCTCGTGAAATTTCTCGCGAGAATGCCTTGCCGTGCGGCGCGCATTGCCATTAGGATGAAACTCGTTGGTTCGGTCGCCGCTTGTGCGGCCGCGGTCCTGGACGATCAGGCTGTAGGGGAACCGAGCGATGATTCATTATTCGTGTGATCTGTGTAAGCGTCCTCTCGATCCGCAGGATGACCTGCGGTATGTCGTGAAGCTCGAAGTCTTCGCGGCATTCGATCCGCTTGAGATTCAAGAGGCGGACACCGACCGCGACAATCTGGAAGATCTGAGC
>DASZPI010000827.1:0-3299 GCA_035550355.1 Pirellulales bacterium | reverse complement strand
CGAAGAGGCGAGCCATTTCCAGGGCCGCCTCGTTTATGACCCTCAGGCGTTGCTGTTTGCCCGCGGGACATCGTCGCCCGTGCTGCAACAGCGGCTGCTCGGAACGGGCCATGCCACGCTCTATCGGGACATGCTGTTTTTCGACACGAATGCGTCGATCCAACAGGCATACCTCTCGAGCACCGGCGCCATCGGACCGACAACGCTGACCACCAACAACAATCTCCAGACCGTACAAACCGTCAACGCGAGCCCATCGCTCGTGGAACATCTCGGGAATTTCGCTACCTCTACGACCCTGTATCGCTTTAGTTATATCGATACGAGCGGAAACCAGATCGCGCCCGAGCAAATCCACAACGCATCGCAGAACTTCACCGGCGGCGAGTTCTTCGGTCGCCTTGGCTGGGGCGTGACCGGCAGCTGGACCCAGCTTGATCGGCTGCAAGGCACGAACGACCCTTTTAGCGGAACGACGAGCACCGATGAACTCGGCCGGCTCGATCTCCAATACCCGATCTTCTATTCGATTTCGATCATTGGCGGAGCCGGGTACGAGCGGATCGTCGATCCCACCTTGCTGACGCAGCCCAACGGTCCGATCTGGAATGTCGGCCTGCAGTATCAGCCGAACGATCGCTTGTCAGCATCCTTGACCTACGGCCGGCGCTTTGAGGAGACCGATATCGAGTTCCACGCGAGCTACGCCCTGACCCAGCAATTGCATGTGCTCGCGACCTATACGCAGCAGGTTCAGACCAGCCAGTCGCTTCTGGCCTCCAATCTCAACCAAGTCACGCTCGGGCCGAACGGCACCTTTGTCAACGCGCAAACCGGGTTGCCGGTCAGCGCCAACGGCACCACCCTTGGGACATCAAACTCGGATTTCGGCATTACGAGCGGATCATTCCTCGACAAGCGCTATGAACTCGATGTCGAGGCAACGCGGGAGCGCAACACTTACACCTTTACGGGATATAACGAAAAGCACACCGGTCAGGCGCTCGGGACTTCGAACGAGCGCATTACCGGCACCTCGCTCAGCTGGGTTCGACAACTCTGGCCGAATCTCTCCTCGACCGTAAGTGGTGCCTATAGCCGTTCGCTTTTCCAGGACGGAAGCGGACGAGTCGACGATCTCTATTCTGTGTCGCTTAATCTCGCTTATACGATTTCTGCGACCGCGACGGCTAATCTATCCGCGACCCGCTACGACCGGATATCGAATCAAGCCGCCAACAGCCTGGTCGACGACGTCGTTACGGTATCGTTGCACAAGCAGTTCTAAATGGCGGCCTATGTACACTGAATTCTACAAGCTGACCGGCAAACCGTTTCAGCTGAGCCCCAATCCGAAGTTCTTCTTTGGCAGCACCGGCCATCAGAAGGCAATGTCCTATCTTCAATACGGCCTGCACCAAGGTGAGGGATTCATCGTCGTCACGGGCGATATCGGCACCGGCAAGACCACCTTGCTCGGCCACCTTCTGAGCCAACTCGACAGCACCCAGTACCTCGCGGCCAAGCTTGTCACAACTCAGCTCGATCCCGACGACATGTTACGCATGGTCATCGCGGCATTCGGCATCGAGACCAGCGGACTCGACAAGGCCACGCTGCTGCGCCAATTCGAGCGATTCCTGCTCGACAATCAGCGACGCAGGCGGCGCATCCTCGTCCTCGTCGACGAAGTGCAAAACCTGCCCGTTAAGTCGCTCGAAGAGCTTCGGATGCTCTCCAACTTCCAGGCGAACGAAGTAGCCCCGGTCCAATTCTGCCTGTTGGGGCAGCCGCAATTTCAACAGATCATCGCGAGCGACGATCTCGTGCAGCTGCGTCAGCGGGTCATCGTGTCCTATCACCTGGGGCCGCTCGGTTCCGAAGAAACACGGACCTATATCGAGCACCGCTTGAAACTGGTCGGTTGGACCGGCGACCCGAACATCACCGATGAGGCCTACGCACGAATTCACCATCACACCGACGGCGTTCCGCGGCGAATCAACGTTCTCTGCGACCGTCTTCTGCTTTGCGGGATGCTCGAGCAGTTGCACGAAATCGGCGAATCGGCCGTCGAGGAAGTGGCGAACGAGATGCTGCAGGAGGGTGGCTCGGCCGCGGCGAGGGAAGAGCGGCTTCCGCTTCGCCCGCTCGATGTCGCTCCATCGAACGGAACCTACAGCGATCTGGAACGGCGTATCGCCTCTGCCGAGCGAACGCTCAAAGTCCACGACAAGACGCTACGTCGCGCCATCGAAATTGCCGAAACCTGTTTGAAGGGGAGATCGGGCATCGCCGCCACGGAAGCGAGCGACGCTCTTCACGAGAAGAGCTCGCAATGACGCTTTTCGAATCGAATGCCGAGAAGTCTCTGCCGGCCGGCGGCGCGAAGCGGGTCGCCGTTACGGCGCAAGGTGCGGCGATCGGCAGCGGCATTCGCAACGCGATGAGCGTCGATGTCGAAGATTTCTTCCAGGTTCAGGCCTTCGCCGGCACGATCGATCGCCGGGATTGGGACGCTCAACCCAGCCGCGTCGAAGCGAATACCGACCGCGTGCTCGCCCTGTTCGATGCAGCGGGCGTCAAGGCGACATTCTTCACCCTCGGCTGGATCGCGGAGCGCCACCCGGCGCTTGTCCGCCGGATTGTCGCCGCGGGCCATGAGCTCGCGAGCCACGGCTACAGCCATGTGCCCATCTTCGACCAAACGCCCGAAGCATTTCGCGCCGATCTGCGACGGACGAGGCAACTCCTTGAAGATATCGGCGGGTGTTCGATCAAGGGCTATCGCGCCGCGAGTTTTTCGATCAACCAAAAGAACCTTTGGGCGCTTCAAATTCTCGGCGAAGAAGGGTTTTCATACAGTTCCAGCATTTATCCCGTGGTTCATGATTTCTATGGCATGCCGAACGCCTCGCGGCATGCCTTTCATCCCCAGAACGACGCCTTTCTCGAGATCCCGATGACCACCATCGTGCTCCTCGGACAAAACCTTCCGTGCAGCGGCGGCGGCTATTTCCGCCTTTTGCCTTATCCGGTCACGCGTTGGGCGCTGCGGCGCGTGAATGCCGTGGATGGCTGGCCGTGCGTCTTCTACTTCCATCCTTGGGAAGTCGATCCCGATCAACCACGGCCGGCCGGTCTGCCATGGAAGAGCCGGCTGCGCCATTATGTGAATTTGCGGCGTATGGAAGCGAGGCTGACGCGGCTGCTCGCGGACTTCGCATGGGATCGAATGGATCACGTCTTCCTGGAACCGCGGGCGGAGCAGATCCGCCAGGTCTGATGGCGTCCTCGTT
>DASZPI010000826.1:0-5562 GCA_035550355.1 Pirellulales bacterium | reverse complement strand
CGTGAGCCCCCGAGCCCGATCCCGTGCGTTTCAAGCCGGCCGCCGAGTCGCTCATGACTTCGCCGCTGTCGCTGGCACGCTTCGGCGCCAGCGCTCGAGTTGAACCCGCGCTGCGAAAGCCACGACTCGCCGTGCCCACCGAGACCGGAGCACCGGCCAGCCACTTGGCCAAAACGTCGGCTACCTCGCGGGCCGATTGGAAGCGCTTGTCGGGGGCCTTGGCCATCATCCGAGCGCAAATCGCCAGCAAATCCTTTGGCGCATCAGGGCGATCGATCAGGATGCTCGGCGGCTCGGTGTTCTGGTGCTTCAGCAGTCGTTGCGTGAGGGTGCCTTCGTTGAATGGCGGATGGCCTGTGAGGCAGTAATACAGCGTGCAGCCAAGGCTGTAAATGTCGGCCCGCGAATCGACGTTATGGCTGTTCACGGCCTGCTCGGGCGGCAGATAGTCGGCCGTTCCCAGCACGTTTTCGTCGTGCGCGACGGTCAGCGATGCCTTGCCTGCGTCCGTAAACCGAGCCAACCCCATGTCGAGCACCTTCACCACGCCGCGCGTATCGACGAGCAGGTTGGCGGGCTTGATGTCGCGATGGATAAGGTTCGCCTGGTGCGCGTGGGCAAGGCCCTCGGCGCCTTGGCGGATGTACTCGGCCGCGGTGGCAAACGGTAGAGGGCCGTCCTCCTTGACCGTGTTTTGCAAGTCGCGCCCCTCGACGTATTCCATTACCAGGTAATGCGTCGTGCCTTCGTTCGCCACGTCGTAAGCCCGCACGATGTTCGGATGGTCGAGCCGCGCGGCGGCCTGCGCTTCCAAGTAAAAACGCTCGAGATACGACGAGTCGTCGATCCGGTGCTTGGGCAGCACCTTGATCGCCCGCAACTGCCGCATGTGCTTGTGCTCGGCCAGAAACACGCTGCTCATACCGCCCGAGCCGAGCAGCCGCAGCATCCGGTAGTTGCCCAGAAAGAAGCCCTTGTTGCGGCCTTCGAGCAACCGGTCGGCCTGCCAGCGCGTGATTAGCCCGGCGGTCACCAGGTGCTCGGCCACGGTGGCCGGATCGTGCGCTGCGTCGGGACCTTGGCTCTCGGCCAAGGCAGCCAGCGATTGCGACAGCGGCTCAGCTTCCACCAAGCCGGAGGCACGCAGCAAATCTAAGAACTTATCGCCCGTGATCGTGGCCATGCCGCAGAACGGTTTCCATGCAGGCCGAGAATGCAGCACCGAAAGTTGCGATTACGCGCGCACGCCGAATGGCCACGAACGAGGCCGCATCGGGTCGACGAACAAGAGCTTTCCGCCTCGTCGAGCCAGACAACGTCGGCACTTCGATCGCAAACCGCTACCTACCCCGACGTCTACGCCTACTTATTGATCAAGCTACCATACCGATACATGGATTTCCAGTAACGAGTCGATTCGGCTGCGATTTTGGTAACCTCTCGTTTCCGACTCTCGAAGCCCCCGCCCCGGCCAATCATTCGATGCACCAAAAACCAACTCCCGCCGGCACGCCCTCGGCCCGCCGCGCGGTGGTGTACCTGCGGCCCGGCTGCCATCTCTGCGATCAAGTGAAAACACTGCTCGGCAAGTATGGATTCAGCATTTCCGAGGTCGATATCGACACCGATCCGCAGCTCGTCGAGCGGTACGGAACCGTGATCCCGGTCGTGACGATCGATGGTCGCGAGCGGTTTCGCGGTTGCATCAACGAGGTGCTGCTACGCCGACTGTTGCGGGCCGGCCGGCAGTTGTAGCGGTCGCCCGAGCCGGCGTCCGACGTCGATTCGTGCGTCAAGCCTACCGCCGCCGAGGGCTGTCGTCCTAAAATGCCGCGATGGACGATTGCCTGATCATCGGCGCTGGTGTCGTCGGCTTGTCGCTGGCCTACGAATTGGCAAGCGCCGGGGCGCGCGTGCGAGTGATCGACCGTCAGGCCGCAGGACGCGAGGCATCGTGGGCCGGCGCCGGCATCCTTCCCGCGGCCACCGATCGCCCCGGCGATCCTCCTTACGCGCGGCTTGCCGGCTTGTCGCATGCGCTGCACAAGCGCTGGGCCGACGAGCTGCGCGCGCTCGTCGAGCTCGACAACGGCTTTCGTCCGACCGGGGCGCTCTACGTCGCTTGCGACGAACCGGCGGTGGCGGCACTTGAACAACAAGCCGCCGTGTGGAAGGCCAACCAGATCGCTGCTGAGGAGTTACCAGGCCAGCGCCGGGGCGGTTTCGAGCCGCACCTTGGCCCCATTCACCGCGGATATTTTGTGCCCGACGAATGCCAGATCCGCAATCCGTGGCATCTGCGGGCGCTGCTCGCCGCCTGTCAGCGATTCAAGGTCGCGGTTTCCGAAGGGGTCGAGTCGTTCGATTTTGTGGTCGACAATAACCGCATCAACGGTGTTGAAACGAACATCGGCCGGCTGAGGGCTAAACAGTACTGTGTCGCAACCGGCAGTTGGACGGCGGGAGTCATGTCGCGGCTGGGAGTTAAAATTGCCGTCAAGCCGGTTCGCGGCCAGATGGTGCTGTTGCGCGGTGATCCCGCGCTGCCGCGGCACATTATTAACCACGGGTCGCGCTATCTGGTTCCTCGCGGCGATGGTCGCGTGCTCGTCGGCTCGACCGAAGAGGACGTTGGCTACGATCGCCGCAACACGGCCGAGGGGGTGCGCGGCTTGCTCGACCTGGCAGCGCGGCTGGTGCCGCCGTTGGCCACATTCGAGATCGAACGCACCTGGGCCGGTTTGCGCCCCGCCACGGCCGACGGACTACCGTATCTGGGCCGCATCCCGGGTTTCAGCAATGCGTTTATCGCCGCCGGGCACTTTCGCAGCGGGCTGCATCTTTCGCCCGGCACGGCGCGGGTCGTCGGCCAGGCCATGCGCGGCGTGCCGACCGAGATTGATCTGACGCCGTTTCGAGTCGATCGCGGCTGACCGGTATACTCGCACGCATGGCGATCGACACTCCCGCACGCATCGTGATCATCGGCGCCGGCCCCATCGGCCTTGAAGCGGCGCTGTACGCACGCTACCTCGGCTACGAAGTGGCCGTGTACGACCGCGGCGCCGTCGGCGAGCATATCCGACGCTGGGGACATGTGCCGATGTTCACTCCCTGGAAGGCGAACGTCACGCCGCTGGGACTTGCGGCGCTTCGAGCCCAGGACGACGCCTGGCAACTGCCCGGCGCCGACGACTTGCCTACCGGTGTTGAGTTTCTCGAGCGCTATGTGGCGCCGTTGGCGGCCAGCGACCTGCTGAGCGACGGCATTTACCAGCAAACCGCCGTCGTTGCCGTGGCCAAGCAGTCGTTGCTGAAAGGCGAGCTGGCCGGCGATCCGGCTCGCGGCGACGAAAACTTCCGCGTGTTGCTTCGCACTGCCGACGGCAACGAGCGGTACGACGAAGCCGATGCCGTGATCGATTGCAGCGGCACGTTCGGCCGACACGCCGCGCTCGGCGCCGGGGGTCTGCCGGCAATCGGCGAAGCCGCAGTCGCCGACGTCATCGAATACGGCATTCCTGACGTGCTCGGCGCTGCGCGGAACCTGTACGCCGGTGCGCACGTGCTGGTCGTTGGCGCCGGACACTCGGCGGCAACTACGGTGGTCGCGCTTGCCGGGCTCGAACCGCGGCCCAATGTAACTTGGCTCACGCGTCGCGAACCGGCCGTGACCGAAGGCCCGGTGCGGTCGATCGCCAACGATCCGCTCGCCCAGCGCGAGCGCTTGGTGCGCGAAGCCAACCGCCTGGCGGCAAACGTCGATCCTGCCGTGCGCCATTTGCCCGGCACGCGCATCGAGGCGATTCATCGCGACCCGCAACGCAACGGCTCGTTGCGCGTGACGGTTGCCGGGTTGACCAGCGACACGATCACGGTCGATCGCATCATTGCCAACGTCGGTTACCGCCCCGATGGATCGATCTTCAGCGAGTTGCAAGTCGGGCCGAGCGGCACGACCGACGGTCTGGCCGATCCCACGGGCGGGCCGCCGTCGTTGCTGACAGGTGAGCCGAACTTCTACGTCCTCGGCGCCAAAAGCTTCGGTCGGAACTCGCATTTTCTGTTGAGCGATGGCCATCGGCAGATCCGCGACCTGTTCACCATCGTTGGCGACCGTGCCGCGCTTGACTTATACCGAACAATGCCAGCGTGGGCCTGACTTAGGCGGGAGAATCGATCATGGCGGATCAGTTTGAACGGATGCGGCGGCTGTCGCCGCGTCGAAAGACCAGCACCGCGCACGACGTGCCGCAGTTGGTCGACGAGCAGCTTGCGCATTTCGGCATTGCGCGTGATAGCGACTTCGGCGAGACGCTGGCCCGTATCGCCAAGCGGCTGTACGAATCGCAGGCCGATCTCGAGACGTTATGGCGGTTGACGCTCGACACCATCGGCGCGCTCGATCGCTCGGACCGGATCGCGTACTTCAACGCCAAGAAATTCCTGTCGTTCCAGTTGGCCAAGCTGCTCGACACGCTCCAAAACCCCGCGCGGCGCAGCTACCAAAGCCTTGACTACGCGCAGGCCACCCTCACGGCCAAGGGACCGTATGCCGTGTTCGACAACGTGACCGCGATCTTCGCCGCCAACCCGGTGATCGCGCGCACGGCCACGTACATTTACGCCTGCGCCGAGTGGATCGAAGACGCCTTCCAGGGCAAAGAATTGCTGCTGGAGATTTACTCGCGGTTGCTGAACCCGACCAGCGTGTCGCTGGCCAATCACATGGTCGACCTCGAGTGCGGCCCCTACGCGCGAGATTACTTCGCCTGGAACTTCAACAGCGGCATGGCGGCGATCGATGCCGTGCTGGCCCACGTGCTGGGACGCGACGACGTGCTGATCACCAGCCGGCACCTGTATGGCGGCGCGCACCAGTTGATTCACGACTGGTACGCCAAGCAGAGCAACCTGGAAGTGGCGGTCGAGACATTCGACGGCTACGGCGTCGACGACTTCCGCGCCGCCTGCCAGCGCGTCGCGGCAAAGTATGCCGACCGCTTCGCCCAGGGGCGCAAGACCTATGTGTATCTCGAATCGCCATGCAATCCGCACGGCTACGTGCTCGACGTGCCAGCGATTTGCCGCGAGGCGCATGCCGTGGGAATGCGCGTGATGCTCGACGCTACGGTCGGCACGCCGTTCTTAGTGCGACCGCTGCAACGCGCCGCGGCCGACGAGCGCCCCGATTTTGTGGTGCATAGCTACACCAAGGACCTGTCGGGCGCGGGTTCGGTAATCGCCGGCGTGGTGATTGGCCGCAACGAAGACATGTTCATCCCCAAAGGCGAATCGGCCGGCGGCGTATCGTGGGAACAAACCTTGTTCTGGAACGTGTACTACGTGAAGGGGGCGTTCCTGAACGCCGATGCCGCGTTCGAAGTGCTGCAAGGCATGCGCACGCTCGATGTGCGCATGCTGGCCAAGTGCATCAACACGCAAATCCTGGCGAAGTTCCTCGACAGCCACCCCGACGTTCGCGTGCACTGCAACGGGCTCGACAGCAACAGCAACGCCCCCTTGGCGCGCGAGCTGGTGTTCCTGGGGCTCGCGCCGCCG
>DASZPI010000825.1:0-9505 GCA_035550355.1 Pirellulales bacterium | reverse complement strand
CAGAAGGTCGCAGGTTCGAATCCTGTCGCCCCGACTTCATCAAGCCGTTGCGCGACTTCTGTTGCGTAGAGGCTTTTTGTACCCGGCCGCCTGTTCGTTGCGACATTCGTGTTAGGCGCGCCGCCGCAGCCGGTCGAGCAGCTCGAAGTCCATGGGCTTCGTGAAGCAGGCGTCGATTCCCGATGTCTTCAGTCGCTCGTCGCCCACGACGTTATCCTCCCCGGTCAAAGCCACAAAGATGGTTTGATCGAGGTTTGCATGCTGGCGAAGTTGCGCGGCCAACTCGAAACCCTTCATGTCCGGAAGATTCAAATCGATCAGGAGTAGATCGAACGGCTGGGACGCAGTAATTTCCTTCGCCTGGGCTGCAGTTGAGACATGCTCGACCTGATGATGGTGCAATTCGCGCAGAGCGCAGACCGTCGCTCTGGCAAGGAGCTCATGGTCTTCAATCAATAGGATTTTCATTCGCTAGCTCGTCCTGAGGAAAGAAAGATTCGCACGGTGCTTCTTTCCTGCGACTTCGCTGAGCGCCTCGACTCGGCCGCCATGCTTATCAATGAGCATTCGAACGACCGCCAGGCTCATCCCCTAAGCCCCGGTCGGAAGAGGCAGCCGTTGGATTTTTTGCTTCGCGGACCGGCCGACGGGCAGCCTTTGCCGACATGTTTAGCGCCACCGCGGCGCGAATCAGCGCTTCGAGCGCCTGCTCGTCGATCGTGTCGCCTTGGTGAAAATCAATTGCCCGGCGGGTGTTGCCTTCGAGGCTGGCGTTGAACAGGCCTTTGGGGTCGTCCAGCGACGCCCCCTTGGCAAACGTCATCTTGACGGCGTTCTTGTACGTCTCGCCGGTGCAGACGATCCCGTCGTGCGACCACACCGGCACGCCGCCGGGGTTGGAGGGCTTTCGCCACTTGACCTCTTCGACCACGTCCGGGTCGGCGTGCTGGATGATCTGTCGAATCCGCGCAAGCAATTCGCCTCGCCAATCCGCCTCGATCGGCCGCAAGCCCGCTAGCTGTGCTTGCTTTGCTGCTGGTTTCGCTTTTTTCATCAGCGCGGGTCGGTTCGGCGGGTCGAGGGCCTACAAATGTTCGAGGGGCAGTCGGCTGGCTTGCTGGACCCAATCGGCGAATTGAGCTTCGTCGAACTGCTCGTGTTCGTGGATGTGGAAGTAGCGCGTGTCGCGCTGCTTCGATTCGATCGGCGGAACAGGACGCAACGACAGGCCGCGGAAGAACGCCACCTTGATGTACTTCGCCATGCAATGGAAGCCAACGAACCAACCTTGCCCTTCGAAGCCGTAGAAGGGCGTGTTCCACTTCACTGCCTTGCATACGCCCGGGACGGCGCGCTCGATGATGGCATCGAGACGGCGGCCCACATCGCCTTTCCAGCCGGGCATCGCCGCAATGTACGCTTGCACAACCGCGTCACCGTATCCCTTGGCGATCTGCGGATTGCCGCCTGAAAGCAGCTTCACCGGTTTGCCGCTCTCGCGCCGCGACGACTTCATTGCCGACGCGCGCGAAGTATTTGCCTTGGTTGTGGTCCGCTTCGAGGTGGATTTCTTGATGCCTTTGCCCGACGAGGTGGAGTTTTTTTTAGCCATCGAATCAGCCGTTGGTCGCATTCGTCGAGCGTTTGGAAAATAGTCGCTTCACCGCGTCACCTTTCCACATCCACAGGCCCGTCAGAACGATCGCGGGAAAAACAATCTTTTGCACGCCCCCAATGTACTGGTGCACCTCCGCCGGGTCGCCGTAGATAATTCCAGCAATCGGAATTGCCAGGATAATATGGATCCAACGAAGAATCGAACGTTTCGTGCTTGCCTTCAATGAACTCGCTCCTAGTTGGTGTTGTCGGCCACGTTGGCGACCACGATGGCGAGTTGCTCGAGCATCTTCGCCCAGCCGAACTCGGCGCCGCGAAATGCCTGCTTGCCAAATGGATGCGCCAGATCGAAACCTGAATGCTCGAACACCAGGTGTGTGCCGTTCTCATGGGGCTCGAGCTGAAAACTGACGCGCGTGTCGACCACCGGGCCGCCGACCGACCACGAGAAGACGAGCCGTCGCGGCGCATCGCACTCGAGCACTTCGCAGTCAACGGTCAGCCCTTCGAAACCGACCTTTGGGTTGGCCGGCACGCGGAAGGTGAATCGATGGCCGACGCGCGGCGCAAAGTCGTTCGGGTACATCCACTGGGCGAGCGTAGCGCTGTCGGCAATCGCCCGCCAAACCCGGTCAGGCGATTGAGGGAGCTGGAATTCGCGGCGAATGCACTCAGCCACGCTTGTTCTCTTTCGCCAAATACTTTTGTAGCTGTTGGAGATGGTGATCCCAGAATCGCTCGTAATGCGCAAGCCAGTCGCGGACCGGGGCGAGCCGCGCGGGGTTGAGGCGATAGCGGCGCTCGCGCCCGTGACGTTGCTCGGTCACCAGACCGGCATCGTGCAAGATGCGAAGATGCTGCGAGACCGCGGGCCTGCTCATGGTGAAATGGGCCGCGATCGTATTGACCGAGCGGTCGGCTTCGACGAGCAGGTCGAGCATTTGGCGGCGCGCAGGATGACTGATCGCTCCAAAAACATCCGGCTCACAATGGGCAGTCACCACCATGTGCCCGACTATAGGTAAGCATTGCCTTACCAGTCAAGTGGCCTCCGCGGTTTCCTGCAGCGACTCCGGCACGCGCAGCGCGAAGACAAGCAGCGCGATCACGGCGACCGCGGCCAAAAAGGCGAAGCCGGCATCGAAGCCCGCGGAGTCGACGATGCGCCCGCTGACGTAGTTGCTCGCGGCGGCGCCGACGCCGATCGAGGTGGCGACCACGGCTTGGGCGAAGTTGAATCGACCCGTGCCCCGGGTGTAATCGGCCATCATCAGCAAGGCGACGACACCAAAAATTCCGGCGCCGATGCCATCGAGCACCTGGTTGGCGATCAGCAGCAACGACGAGTCGGTCAGCGTATACAGCAGTCCTCGCACGGGGAGCACCGCGAAGGCGACCAGAAACACCGATTTGCGGCCGAAGTTGGCAAAGCGACCTGCGAGCATCGCGACGGGAACCATCGTGATCTGCGCGACGATGATGCAGGCGGCCATCAAGGTCGGCGCAAAGTCGGCCGCCTTGTGACCCACCTTCTGTCCGACGAGCGGCAACATCGCGGCGTTGGCAAAGTGGAATAGCACCGCCGCCGCGACAAACCACCAAATCCGACGATCCTCGAGCAGACGGCGAATCGGCACAATCGTCGGCTGCTCGCCTCCACCATCGGCTCCACGCGCCAGCCGATGGTCGATTTCGCGCTCGGGGATCAGCAGCGCCGCAACCGAACTGACCACCGCCATCGCGGCGACACTAACGAACATGCCGATCGGTCCCAGCAGATGACTGGAGCAGGCGGCAAGGGCGGCCGCAGTGACGTTGCCGGCGTGGAAACAGGCTTCGTTTCGACCGGCCCGCCACGCCAGGCGCGTGCGTCCGACAAGTCCCAGGCTAATGGCGGCCAACGCGGGCGGAAACACCGTGACCGCGGCGCCGACAAATGTCTGCAATGCGTAGACGAGCGGTTTCGACGAGGCGAAATACAGGGCGACCGTCGCGATCCCAACCGTCAGCGCCGCGACGGCGATCGCTCGCCGCTTGAAGCGGGTGCGGTCGATCCAAGCGCCGGTAAACGTCTGCGTCGCCACGGTCGCCAGCAGCATGACGGCAAGCGCCGCGCCGGCGTCGGCTGAATTCCAGCCGCGGCGCGTCGTCAAATCAATCACCAGAAACGGTCCCAAGCCATCGGCAGCGTCGGCCAAGAAGAAGGCCGTCGCGTCGAGCGCTCGCTGACTGAACCCGACAACGCTCGCCGGAAATTGCGTCAAAACGGACCAGCGCGATCGAAGGTCGATGGCGGTTGCGTCGTCAGACATGGCCGAACCTTGTAGCAGCAATTTCGGCTGCGGTTACGAACGGAACACGAAATACACCGCCCCGCACATGCACAATCCGGCCCAGAGAAAATTCATGTTCACCGGCCGCTGCATGTAGAACACCGAAAACGGCACAAACACGGCGAGCGTGACCACCTCCTGAATGATCTTTAACTGGCCAAGCTCGATGTGATGCGCGTTGCCGTAGCGGTTCGCGGGCACCTGCACCAGGTACTCAAAAAAAGCGATCAACCAACTAACCAACACGGCGATGTACCACGGTCGTTCGGCCAGATCTTTCAGGTGCCCGTACCAGGCGATGGTCATGAACAGGTTCGAAACCACCAGCATCAACGCCACGATTGCGACCGTGGAAAACATGCTTTGATTCACTACATCCTCATTTCTTTGTCATGGCAGAACCTGGGCGGCCGGAAGCTGAACGGTGAACGATGCACCGCGGCCGGGCTGCGAGTCAACCGCGATCGTTCCGCCGTGGGCCGCGACGATCTCGGCCACCAGGCTCAAACCCAAACCTGTTCCGTCGACGCGCTCGACGGTGCGGGCGCTATCGCCGCGATAAAATCGCTCGAACAAATGCGGGATCGCCTCGGCCGGTATGCCGACGCCGGTATCGCGAACGACCAGAAACACCTGCGCGCGCCGGGGCCGGACTTCGACCGTGCAACGACCTGCCGGAACGTTGTACTGCAACGCGTTGGTCACCAGGTTCCATACCACGCGACCGAGCTGATCTCGATCGCCGTGCACCATTGCCGAGGCAAGGTCGGCGGTGAGCGTTACGCGATTCGCATCGGCCAGAGGTTGCAAGAGCGCAACCGCCTCGCCGGCGATGGTGGCCAAATCGACCGTATCAAGACGGTTGGCCAGACTTCCCGCGTCGGCACGGGCCAACAGCAATAGATCGTCAACCAGCGAGCGCATTCGCCGGCCGGCCCGCAGGCATGTGTCGAGTGCCTCGCGGTACTGCGCCTCGGTGCGCTCGCGGGAAAGCGTGTGCTCGATCTGCGACAGGATGATCGACAGCGGGGTGCGTAGCTCGTGCGAAGCATCGGCTGTGAATCGAACCTGGCGCTCGAATGCGGCCTGCAGTCGATCGAGCAGCCGATTGAACGCGGCCGACAGGCGTTCGATTTCGGCCGGTGCGGTTCCAATGTTCAGCCGAGTGGCAAGGGTTTGGCGATCGATTGCTTCGACGCCCGATGCCATCCGCACGAGCGGCCGAACTAACAGTGCCGCGAGCCACCACGCGGCGACCGCCGCCAGTACAAGGCAGCCGAGGCTGAGCGCACCGACGATTGCCGTCCAACGCCACAGCCCATCCATCTCTTTGGCAAGTGGACGACCGATGAGCAACTGGCCGCCTTCGGGCGTCGCCACAATCACATCGAGATGCGAGCCGTAGGTGCGCGTTTCGAACGGATGCGGGCCATGGGTGCGCGGTGGAATTTCGAGCGGAGCCGCCTCGATCGGCAGTTCGCCCGATGACAGCCGTTGGCGTCCGCTCGCGTCCCATACGGCGAAATACGCCCGGTCGCGCGGCGCGGGCCCGAATCGATGCCAGTAGGTACCGGTCACATCGAGCGAATCGGCCGACGCGCCTGCCGCCAGCTCGCGCAGCATTAATTGGGCGGCAGCCAGCAGATCGGCTTCGGCCTGGCGGTAGACGCCGCGCCACATGACCCCCAGCACGGCGATGCCAAACCCCAGCACGATCAACGCCGCCAGCCCCAAATGCGACGCGATCAATTGCGTACGCAGGGAAGCGGTTGCGAAGCGGCGGCGGCGGCGGCGCACCGGGGGCGCAGGCGCCGTGTCGGGTTCGGAGCTGTGACCGTCAGGGGATGACATAACCTAATCCCCGGCGCGTTTCGATCACGTGCGGTCCAAGCTTCTTGCGCACAACCGACACGTAGACGTCGAGAACGTTGGAAACCGTGTCGTCGGTCTCATCGAAAAGGTGGTCGTACAACTCGGCGCGTTCAACGACGCGGCCGCGATGCAACGCCAAATACTCCAGCAAGGCGTATTCGCGAGCCGTGAGCGCAATCGCTTCGTCGCCTCGAGTCACCGTGCGAGCGGCGAGGTCGACCTTCAAATCGCCGATCACGACGGTCGGGGCGGCCTTGCCTGCCGAGCGCCGCACCAGCGCCCGCAGCCGGGCAAGCAGCTCCGCGCGGTCGAAGGGCTTGGTGAGGTAGTCGTCGGCGCCAAGGTTCAGGCCGGCAACTCGGTCGTCCAGCGCATCGCGCGCCGAAAGAATCAAGACCGGCGTGCCGTGCGTGGCCCGCAGCGATTCAAGCACGCGGCGACCATCGAGCTTCGGCAGCATGATATCGAGCACAATCACGTCGTAGGGGTAGGCCATTGCTTTGGCGAGTCCGTCGAGTCCGTCGGCAGCAACGTCGACCGCAAAGCCGTTTTCTTCCAGCATGTCCATCAACACGCGCCGCAAATCGGTCTGGTCTTCGATGATGAGCACGCGCATAACAAACCTGATTGCATCGTTCCGGCCCACCGCAGCCCGAATGCTGCGGCAGACCGGACAAGTGATGTTAACGACGAAGGTCCTCGACCATTTTGCGGATGGCGCGCAACTCACGAAGGATGTCGTCGTTCGTGGCCGCGCTGGCGCTGCCGCGATCATCGCGGTCGCCGCGTCGGTCCTGCTCGGGCCGAAGTTCACGGTCGCGCGCCGCCTCAGGATCGTCCCGTTCGATCGCTCGACCCGAATCGATCGCGGTAATCCGATCTGCATGCAAGTGGAAATCACCGTGCGGAGTTTGATGCCGGCGCCCTTCGACCTGCACCTCGTCGCCGCGGCCGACCAGTTCGCGTAATTGGCGTCCTTGGTGTGGCGGGAACTTAACCTCGACGCCTGAATCCAGCAACAGGCCGTCGCTGTCGCCGTGACGGTTGACGGTCAACTCGACCACTCGGCCGCGGGCGTTCATCGCCGGTTCGGCATCGCGTGAAGATCGCCGTTCGCGATGCGGCGCAGGAGGCCGATTCTCGATCGTGCGCCCGCGCGATTCGATTCGCGATGCCTCGAAGACCACCTCGCCCCGCGGCAGCGTTTCGGTCCGGCCTTGCACGCTCACTTCATCGCCTTGGCGCAACATCTCAACAACCTCGCGTCCGATATGGGGAGGAAAATGGATCTGCCGACCGTTTGCAAGCGTCATGCCATCGACATCGCCGTGGTCGTTTCGCAGGAATCGGTCGACGCGGCTGGTGACCGCCGAGCCCTCGGATCGTTCGCCGGGGACGCCGCGCGGCGGAGCAGGGTCTTGTGCGGTCAATTGCCGCGCAGCAGGGTACAGAATCCCGATGCCGAGCAGTGCCCCGATGGCAAAATGAGTCCAGGTTCGAGTGCGCATCTTGTTCCTCCCAACGATTTGGAGTGCGAGGTTCCGGTTCGTCGCGAACCGGATCGAAGACTCGCCTTCCACTGCCAGGAAGTCTAAGAATCGAACCTTAGTGGGGAATGAAGCGCCTAAATCCTAGGCGCGCATGGAGTTTGCCCCCGGCGACTGCTCGTTGCGTCAGCGCTGCCCTTCGTAATCGCGATCGCTGCCCGTGGCCGAGCCGACCTGTGGAGCATTGGCGCGGCTGGCGGTTTCCTTGGCGATCAGCTCTTTCAAGCCTTCGAGCATCGTGTCGAGATCGGTCTCCAGAGAATCGGACGAGCGCACCGCTTCGGGGCGTGCGATCGGCGGAGCGGCGACGTCACGCGTGCCAATGTCGAGGCAATCGTTGCCGATGCTGAACACCGAAATGAACGCCTTGTTCACAATGACGACCGGCAGTTCGCACGATTCGCTCTGGACGGCGCGCGTCACCGTTACTTGCGAAACGGGAAAGAAATTGCCCATTTCGTGCACCAAGACCGACACCGAATCGCCAACGCCGCGCAAATGGATGGTGCCGCGAATTTCCACGTTGGAGATGATCACGTACGCGGGCATCGTGCGCTTGTTGACGAAAGCATGGCGGCGTTTTTCGGGCGCTTCGTGGCGTTCAGTGGCCGGCGCAGCAATCGCGATCTGCGACTTACGGACGACCGCCTTCGGCATGCGGACCGTTGACGCGGCATCGCGCCGCACGATTTGCACATCGGTTAGATGCAAGAACTCGCTGCTCGGCGCGTTCAGCACTTCGAGCAGCCGATTTCCGCTCGTCGCAAAATGACCGATGATCCAATGCGCATCGGTAACAACGATCAGTTGCATGCCGGGTTCGTGCATGTCTGCGTTACCGTTGAGTGCGCATTGCGAACGGGCGCTCGTGCCTGGCAACAGCCGGCGCGCCGATCGGCCAACCCATGGCCGTTCGCTCAGCGCGCAAGGCTGTCGCCCGCACGAAACGTCAGTGACGCGGAATCTGTCCGAGTACTCTACGGTAAACGTAGCTCGGCTAAGACTTACGATCAGTGTTAGCCGCCAACTCCTGCCGGTTTGGCGGCGGTAGAATCGTGGCAATGAAGCAGGCACACCGTTGGTGCTCAGCCGGTCGACCCGTCATCGCCGCGCAACGTGCCACATTCGATACGACCGTTGCTTAGCGCAGCTTACGATCGTTTAAGGCTGGGAAATCGTTGCGGGCGCGCTCCACCTCGGTTGGGTCGACCTCGAACTGCAAGATGCAGCCCCCCTCGTCCGCTTGGGCCAACAGCTCCCCCATAGGACCAACGGCCATGCTGTTGCCCGCCAGCCGCGCGCCGGCCGAGCTGCCTGCCGCGTTGCAGGCAATGACGATTGCAAGGTTCTCGATGGCGCGCGCGCGGCACAACGTATTCCACGCCTCGTGTCGCGCTGCAGGCCACGACGCCGTTACCAACATGATCCGAGCCTGTTGATCGATCATCCTTCGGTATAGCTCTGGGAACCGCAGGTCGTAGCAGATCGAAAGCCCGATCGGTCCCCACGCGCTCAGCGCCACCACGGTTTCGCTGCCAGGCGACAGCAACAAGCTTTCTTGCGAACGATAGCCGAACAGGTGCTGCTTGCGATACCGAGCGACCTGCTGGCCTTTGCGATCGAGCAACACGCAGGTGTTGTACAGCCGTTGGCCATCGCGTTCGACGAAGCTGCCCGTGAGCAGGTACGCCCCGAGTTGGGCAGCTTTTTTGGCGAGCCGCCCCATCAGCGGACCGTCGATCGCCTCGGCCTCGGCCTCGTAGCGGTCGAAGGCGAAGTAGCCGCATGGCCAAAGCTCGGGCAGCAGGACGAGGTCGCAACCTCGCGTTTCGTCCAAGCATGCCTCGACGCGCGCGACCGTGGCCGATTTCGGCTCGTCGGTCAGTTCAAGTTGGATGCACGCGACACGCATCGATTGTTTTCAAACCAAAATGGCCGCAACTTTGCCGTGACGTCGGGGTTTGATTCTCCGCCCCTTACGCGGGGCAGCGCATTGTAGACCCTTTCCTGGCGGCGAGTAGCGGAGAACGCTGATGAGATCACGATCGCTGCGGTTGTTGGCGCTTTTGCTGGTGTTCGGCAGCGCGGTTGCGTGCTGCGGAGTAGGCCGCGCAGCGGACGAAGCCGCGATCGATT
>DASZPI010000824.1:0-1650 GCA_035550355.1 Pirellulales bacterium | reverse complement strand
CCGTCGAATCGCGGTAGCGATTCGACGCTGCGCGAGCGGGTCGTGGCCTTGGTCCGCGAGCGTTATGCCGATTTTGGTCCGACGCTGGTTGCCGAGTATTTGGCGGCGGAGCACCAGATTGCGCTCAGTGCCGAGACCGTGCGGCGTTGGCTGACCCAGGCTGGGCTGTGGCAGCCGAAACGGAAGCCGGGCAAGCATCGTCGCTGGCGGCCGCGGAAGGAGCACGTGGGCGAGCTGGTGCAGATGGATGGCTCGGAGCACGACTGGTTCGAGGGGCGTCGTCCGAAGGCCACCTTAATGGTGATGATCGATGACGCCACGAACTGGACGCATGCTTGCTTCTTCGAGTCGGAAACAACCCACGCGGCGATGACGATCTTCGCGCAGTATGTAAAACAGCGCGGCCTGCCACGCGCCTTGTATGTCGATCACGACAGTATTTACGAGACGACGCGGGATGCCACAACCGACGAAGAACTGCGAGAAACCGGGCCCAAAACGCAGTTTGGCCGGGCGATGCAAGAGTTGGAGGTCGAGCTGATATTGGCCCACAGCCCTCAGGCCAAGGGGCGTGTCGAGCGTCGGCACGCCGTGTTTCAGGATCGGTTGATCAAGGCGTTGCGGTTGGCTGGCATTGACGATCTGCAGAGCGCGAACCGTTTTCTGGAACAAACATTCCTGCCAGACTTGCAGCAGCGGTTCGTGGTGGCCGCGGCCTCGAAGACCGATCTTCACCGGCGCGTGCCGCCTGGCACACGACTGGAGCGGGTGCTGGCGTTTCAAGAAGAACGCACGGTTCAAAACGACTGGACGGTCCAATGGCGTCGGCGCTGGTTCCAGATCAGCGAGCGGGAACGTTCGGCAGCGCTTGCGCGGAAGCGCGTGCTGGTGGTCGAGCAACTGGACGGGCAGATCGAGCTTGTCTTCCGCGGCCGAGCCTTGACCTGGCAAGAGTTGCCCGAACGCCCGCGGCCTGAGCAGGCCTCGGCTGGCGCGCCGCAAGGTTTCAGTCGGCTGGGTCACAAGCCAGCGGCAAACCATCCGTGGAGGGCCCCCATCGCGGCCGCGTCGCCCGGCCCCTGCTTGCCAGGCTCCGCTTCTGCTCTAATTCCACCTGCGCTGCGCCTGGCAAGCAGGGGCCGGGCGAAGAAGGAAGAAGAACCTGTTTCAACCTAGTTCCTGAAGGGGACATTTCTATTGTGGCCAACACGGGGTCATTTCTATTGTGGGCTAACACAGGTAAGCTTTTCCGGTTGTGGCGTTTTGGAACCCCCGATATCATAGGCGGTTTAATTGAAAATTGGGTCGCTGGCACACGATTTCCGAGATAACACGCGCTAAATCGCGAGTGGCTGCCGCCGCTGCGCCGATTGAATCGAAAGGTCCAAATGCGCCGCCCTAGGCGCAAGACGCGACGACCCGACTTACCCATTTTACCAGAATGCGATTTACTTTCGTCGACAAGGTGATTGAGCTCCAGCCGGGGTCATCGATCACGACGATCAAGACGTTGTCGCTCGCCGAGGAATACTTGGCCGACCACTTCCCTCGTTTCCCGGTCATGCCGGGGGTGTTGATGCTTGAGTCGATGACGCATGCAGGCGCATGGCTGGTGCGCGCGAGCGATGACTTTGCCCACAGCATGGTATT
>DASZPI010000823.1:0-3693 GCA_035550355.1 Pirellulales bacterium | reverse complement strand
CTGTTCACCTGGGTGCTGGGCATTTTTTTCTTGGCCGCAACGCAGGCCGCCCCGTTTATCTACTTCCAGTTCTGAGCAGCTCGCTACGCGCATGTTGATGCAGGCGAATAACCACGCGGGGCCGACGAACGCAACCGCAAGCCGGCTCACACACGTGGCTAGGGTCTGCACCAAACTATTCATCGCCATGGCGCTCAGCGTCATCGTGTGGGAGATCATTCTCCGCGCGTTGATCGTGGTGCCGATTCCCTATCATCACGACCCAGCTTTGGGGTGGATGCCGGTACCTCACAGCACAGGCCTGTACACGCTCGAGGGACGCGGCGTGTGTGCCTATAACGAGCGCGGCTTTCGGGGCGCTGCGATCGGCCCAAAACGCCCCGGTGAGATTCGCATTGCAGCCATCGGCGATTCGTACACCGAAGGCCAGCAAATGGACATCGAATACACATTTCCCTATCGGCTTGAGGAAATATTGTCGGCGCCATCAACATCGACATCGAGCGACGACGGCGATCGGCCGCGCGTGCGCGTATTCAATGCCGGTCGAGGAGCGACCTCGCCGCTGTACTACATCGCGTTGGCCGATACTTACCGCCAGATTTTCGAGCCTGATTGGGTGGTGATTGTGCTGCACGACGAGAATTGGCAGCAACTATTCGATCGCAGCTTCGAGTTTTCGTGTCGACCAACGGGCGATGGATTCGTGATCGACGAGCACTGGCTATGGCCTCGCAAGTCGCGGTTGATGCGAATGCTGCTGTCTCTCGGCGTGCGAGAAATTGCTTGTTGCCAATACGCGTTCAATCGACTGAGTACCATCGCGGCTCAACGATCGATGACAACGATCGAATCGCCTGCCGAAGGTGAATCACCCGGGTTAACGAATCCGCCACTCTCGTCAACCGAGATCAATGCCCTCGATTGGGTCGTGGCTCGCTTGGCGGAATGCTACCCGCGCTTGGTAATCGTCCACACCCGTGCACCGTATTCTCCAGCCGGAACACCGCGCCCGGCGAGCGAGTACGAGCGCTTGCTCGGCGCATCGTGTGAACGACATGGAGTCCCATTTCTGCCAATGCGCGAGTGTTTGATCGATGATTACCAGCGCTCTGGAAAGCCGTCGTTTGGCTTTGCCAACACCATGCCGTGGACAGGCCATCCGAACGCACGCGGCCACGAGCAGGTCGCCCGAGCGTTGGCCAATTTCTTTGCCACGCGGTTGAAAGCCGAGCGCGCACAATAGGGTGATGACGCGATGAAGATTCTGATTACGGGCGGCGCTGGATTCATTGGCTCACGACTAGCCCAGGCCCTGGCCGCCGACGGGGCGGAAGTCACTGTGCTCGACAACCTCAGCCCGCAAGTCCACGGCGCCGAGGCCGAATTCCCCAGCACGCTGCGCAAGGTCGCCAACTGCATCAAAGGCGATGTCGGCGACGCCGAGCTGATCGGCAAGCTGCTCGACGAACAACAGGTCGTCGTGCATTTCGCAGCCGAAACCGGCACCGGCCAGTCGATGTATGCCGTCGACCATTATGCCCGAGTGAACGTGCAGGGAACTGCCGTGCTGCTCGACCGGCTCGTCAATCACCGACCCACGAACCTGCGCAAGCTGATCGTGGCGTCATCGCGAGCTGTGTATGGCGAAGGGGAATATCAGTGTGCCAGCCACGGCCGGGTATATCCGGCCGCACGTACGGTCGATCACATTGCAGCGGGCCGGTTCGACTGCCTGTGCCCTGAATGTGGAGGTACGGTCGAACCGGTTGCGACGACCGAACGCGCACGATTACAACCATCGTCCTTCTATGGCCTGACCAAGCAGGTGCAAGAACAGATGGTCCTGATGTTCGCCAGCAGCCTGGGGATCGATGCCTTTGCGCTGCGGTTTCAGAACGTGTACGGCCCGGGGCAAAGCCTGACGAACCCTTACACGGGCATTCTGGCGATCTTCTCGAACCTGGTTCGCCAGGGTTTGCCGCTCAATATCTTCGAAGACGGTTTGGAGAGTCGCGACTTCGTGTATATCGACGATATCATCACGGCAACCACGCAGTGCATCGACCCAAACGTGCACGGAGTCGAAGCGTTGAACGTAGGGTCGGGTAGTCGGACCGCCGTCATTGATGTCGCGCGATCGATTGCGACGTACTTTGAGGCGCAGGTGCCGATCAACGTCACCGGCACGTTCCGCGTCGGCGACATTCGCCACAATTTCGCCGACATTTCGCGGATCGCCAGCCTTACGGGCTTCGTGCCGCGCTGGTCGTTTGACGAAGGCCTGAAGCAATTTCTCGGCTGGGCCGAAACGCATCGCGCCGCCGAGGCAGGCTACGATCGCTCGTTGGCCGAGTTGCGCACGCGCGGTCTGCTCACGACCGGTTAGAATTCGTCGCAGCGTCGCGCCGCGGCCCCGGCGTGTTCTGCCTTGGGGTGCGAGCCCCGTGGCTGCATCCCACCCCAGATCGCACGCGATCGCGCCGCGGTTGATCGCCGCGGTATCGCGATCGCACCTCAGGGGTCGTGCTACGCTTTCACGATGCGTTCGCAATGGTTGCGCATATTCCGCGTCGCGTTGCGCAAATCGACCACACCGACGGCGCGTGTGGGGCGATATCGTGACGAATCAATGCTCGCGTGAGCCTTAAACCGCTTCGGGAATAGGCAATGCGGACCTTGTCGGCTCGCCCGACAGTTCGAAGGCTTTGCCGGTGCGCGGAAACCAGCGGTCGCGCAGCCGCAGCGCGGGAAACTCAATTGCTTTGGCCGCGGCAATTCCAAACAGCGGACAGCCGACGATGCAAAAAAGCAGGTTGGCCGCGACGCTCGCTCCGCCGATCGCCGATGCTAACGCTGGCAATCCCCAGAAAATGAGCGGCAGGTGCCACAAGTAAATCGAGTAGGAATGCTGCCCGATGTAAGCCAGGAACATGACGGGCCGACTTGTGGGCAGTGGTCGGTGCAACATGGCCGTCACCAGCAATGCGCTCGCAACGTAAAACAGGGTTAATCCCAAGGTCTGGATCGTAAAGTATTCATCGACCGCGAACAGGAACGCCGGCGTCAGACCGACCACGCCTGCCAGCGCAAACCATCGGCTGTACTTGGCGGAGCTCCGAAAAAGCTCGGCGCGACAATGGTACACGTAGGCCAGTAACACGCCCATCAACAGCGCGTCGAGCCGAAATTGCGTTTGAAAATGCACGTTATAGCGGCCGTAACTATGCACCTTCCAACCCATGCCGATCCGCAGCGCCAGGCAACCGATCGCGGCGACGATGAAGATCATCGGAATCCAATGGAAGCCTTTGACCATGTCGCCCCGCCAGCGCGCCAGAATGAGGAAACAAAGCGGCAGCATCAGATAGAAATGCTCCTCTACGGCGAGTGACCACGTGTGCGCCCACCGTCCGCCCAAATAGTTTTGGGTGAAGGTCAGGTCGCCGAACATTTGGCGTGTCGTGTACGGCTCTCCGAGCAAATAGCCAAGCACAATGCTCGTCGCCAACAGCACATAAAAGCCCGGGTAAATCTTGAATCCGCGGCGCGTAAGAAACCGCGTCAACGAGATCTGCCCTGTGCGCAGGCCTTCCTTGATCAGCAACGAGGATACAAGGAAACCGCTCAGCACGAAGAACAGATCGACGCCCACCCAGCCTCCGCGCTGCCAGGTCGCGAGGATCGAGCCGA
>DASZPI010000822.1:0-1844 GCA_035550355.1 Pirellulales bacterium | reverse complement strand
CCAATCACTCGAATGGTGGGCACGGTAGGATTCGAGCAGGCGGCCTGCTAACGCATTCGCCCCATTCAGAGCAGCGCGATCCCCGGGGAATGATTCGAGATATTCGTCAAGTCCCAGCAAAGCGAAAGCGCAAGCCCGGGGACTGCGAAACTCCAGGGCTGTGGGAACCGCCATTTCAAACAGGCGCCCCGCGGCTCCTCGGCGCCCAACATCCTTGGTCCTTCCGAGCACCGTGCCTAAACCCCACAAGGCTCGCCCGTGGCTGTCTTCTGAACCTTCCGGCTCTTGCCACTGGCGTTCATAGCTCAGGCAATTTCGGAACCTCTTGCTCATTGGATCGAAAGCGAGCCACAAAAAAGCCAGATAGCGTGACGCGAGGTCCAGCGGGCCGTTCCGAGCCTCGATCCCAAGTCCTTCCAGCAAGATCGCGACAATGAGCGCACGGGCGTTGTCATCGGTAGAATAGCCCTCCGGGTAGTTCGGGATGCTGAAAACCGCGTGTTCCACGATTCCCGTGTGATCGGTCATCCGATACAGGTGATCTAGCTTTACGGCCGGAAGCTGACCAAGATTCTTTTCGGTATTCTGGGCCGAGAACGTCGCTCGCGGCTTCCGCAATCGCTCGTTGTACACGCGTTCAAAGCTTCCCATGTATTGCTGCGCTACTCGGTTCCAAACCATGTCTCTCGCGTAGAGGTACGCGCGCTTCCTCATGGCATGGCGCGCGGTGCCGTGGTCTAACAGTTCGATCGCCTTTTCGGCAATCGCTCGCGGATTATCGAAGGGAACAAGCACGCCGCGCTCGCCATCCAACAGTTCGATCGCATGCAAATAGGGTGTGGAAATAATTGCTTTCCCGGCGCTCAAGGCATAAGCGAGGGTGCCTGAAACGACTTGTCCCCTGTGCTTGTAAGGCGTGATGTAAATATCCGCCGCGCCGATCAGTTCGACCAGTTCTTCCGGACTCACAAAACGGTTTCGAACAATTACGTTGTTCTCGACTCCAAGATCTTTCGCCAGCTTCTGCAGGTACAACCTGTACGTGTCGCCTTCTCGTCGTAGGATATGAGGATGGGTCACGCCGGAAATCATATAGACCACGTTGCTGTGGCGGGCAAGGATACTGGGCAACGCATGGATGACGTTTTCTATTCCCTTGTTGGGCGACAGCAAACCGAACGTGAGCAAAACATCCTTACCCTCGGTCCCAAATGCGTCCTTATAAAAATGAGGGTCGGTGAAGGGCAAGTCGGGGATGCCGTGCGGGATCAAATCGATCTTGGAGATCGGAACGCGGAACGTTTCCTGCAGAATCTCCTTCGACTGCCGGCTCATGACGATTAGGCGATCTGACAAAGCGGCAATCTCCTGCATCACCGCGCGCTGATTAGGATCTGGATCCCGAAGCACGGTATGAAGGGTGGTAACGATCGGCATCTGAAGACGCCGCACTAGCTCCAAGATATGCGCTCCGGCTGATCCGCCAAAAATGCCGTACTCGTGTTGGAGGCAGACTAGATCTATGTTGCTGAAATTCAAGAATTCTGCGGCCTGACGGTATGACGCCAATTCATCTTGCGAAAGCTCGAACCGAATCCGGGCGGGATAGCTATAACCCTCCGGCGTATCGTTCACCGGTAGTGCCAACAGTTCCGTAGCACCGTATTCCGCATAAATCGCGTCGCACAAGTCCGTCGTAAACGTAGCAATGCCACACCGCCTCGGAAGATAATTACCGACCACGGCTATCCTGGTCGGCAGCATCGGCCGTGGATGTAATCGCCTGGGAGGCGCGGGATTGTCGTCTACAACAGGGGAATCGAGGCCGACGACTTCGGGAGTCC
>DASZPI010000821.1:0-1946 GCA_035550355.1 Pirellulales bacterium | reverse complement strand
TGCGCTGTAACGTCCCTTGAGACCGCTGGGACCGCGGTCGGTCACGGGGCTGGCCACGCAGCCCATCACGATGCCGACGACCCAACCTACGAGACCATCGAGCAACGCAACGGTGCGCGGCGGAGCGGTCAGCGTCTCGCGCATGCCCGTCAGCGGCGGCGAGATCGGGTGTAATGCCGGAAAGAATGCTCCCAACAAGACGGCAACCAAGCCGATCGCCGCGATCAATGTCGTCGCTTCGTTCCCGTCGAATTCGATCAGCGCCACGACCAATAACGAGCACAGCAAGAACATGTGGTACGCGAAGATGCCCCAGCACTGGCTGTCGGAAAACGATCCTGGCAAATTGAACCCGCCGGCGATGGTGTCGGCCCACGCCATGGCGCCGAACAGCACGGCAACCCACAACTCGACCAACGGATACCGGCGCGCAATACGAGCCCCGCAATCGCGGCAGCGACCGCGCAATCGCAACCAGCCTAGCACCGGAATGTTGTCGGTGGCGCGAATCGGGTGTTCGCAATGCGGACAGCGTGACGCGGGGCGCAACAGGCTCATACCCGCCGGAACACGGTACACCACCACGTTCATAAAGCTGCCGATGCTCGCACCGACGGCGACGGCGAACACCACCAACGACCATGCGGTCGCCGGATCGACACTGGCCAGATCGCTCAATAGCACGTTGCAGAGTATGAACACGCTTGCCGAACCTTGCGTCGCTGGACGATGCGAAAGCGAGCGATTATAACGGCCGGGCCGCTCATTCGCCGAGCCGTGATCACGCGCAAAAAAACTTGCCGACTTCCAGCCGCTAGTGCGAGGTTGCGAACCGCAGCGCATTCAGGCCGCGATGCGTGGGCAGTGGCAACGGTTCGCTTCGGCCAGCGACGGGCGCGGTGAACTTAGGCTGAAGCACGAGGCCCTGAACATAGGCGTCTTTTGCCAGGCAGCCGTCGGCGGTGGCGTAGCCTAGCTGCCATTCTTCGTCGGGCGAGAGATGATGGGCGGCAATCTTGCGCTTGTCGTCCTCGGCAGGCGATGTATCGAGATCGCACCACCAGTTGCATTGGTACAGCAGCGGTTGTGTGTCGACCAGGTACCAGGTTTCGACCAGCTTGCGGGCCGAAGGGGGCAGCGGCACGCTGCTCGTCCCCAGCACGTACAGTTCCGGGATCATCCGCCGCGCATCTTGCGCCGGCAGCGGCATCACGAATCCGCCGCAGTAGCTGCGGCGCACGGTGTTGCCGAGCTCGCCAAGCACCCGGTCCGTCAACAGCTTCGAGGGTTCGGGATCGACCACCGGTTCGAAGTAGGTCGGCTCGGCGCTCGAAGCACGGATCGCAAGCGCCAAGTCGGCCGGCGTGTCGATCAACCGCAAGTCCGCCAGTCGTTGCTCGACCGGTATCTGCCGCAAAAGCTCGAACATCGATCGATCGACAAAGTAAGTCGCCGCTTTGCCGATGCGGGGCGAATCACCAAGCCGCAGATCGGGCGCATGCGCGGCAAACTGCTGCGGATGTTCGCGATAAAAGTCGAAGACCTCGTTCTGCCAGACGACATCGTAATTGTCGCGATCGAACCGTTTCTCCCAGCGGCCGGTCAAAGCGCTCGCGCCGCGCCGGTTCGACAACACCTCGGCGTTGGCAGCGACGATCAACAGCGGCAGCCGCGGCCTGCAGTCGGCGCGCGCAACGATCGCCTCCAGATTGTCGCCCGCGTGGTAGTCGCACCCAAGCGCAAATGCAATCTCTTCGTTCAAAGCGTCGTTCGACAATTCGGTATGCTTGTTCAGCAATAGCCGCTGCATCTTTGCCGATAGTTGTTCGTTGCCGTGGATCGCGGCAAGATCGATGGCGCGGATCTTCTCGGTAGCGCGATCAATGGTTGCATCGCCGAATCCAAAGCACGCAAAGTACACGGCCAGAATCGATCCTCCGCTGTTG
>DASZPI010000820.1:0-1930 GCA_035550355.1 Pirellulales bacterium | reverse complement strand
GGGAGCGGACGGCGCGGTCGATGCAACCATCGACGGGCAACCCTATGAAAGATAGCTCTAGTTGCGCAGGCGATGCAACCGCATCGGCACCCAGAATGGTGAACAGTTTTTCGCCCCAACCTACGATGCTTTCAGCACGATCGCCGATCGAGACGAACGAATTGTCACCTGCCGCTGGCGGTCGATGCTCTTGAGCACCCGCACATGGCACAGGCGGCAAGGCATGTACACTCGCCCGCCGCAGCCCGGGCAGCGGCCAATCGGCCCAGTGGGACGAATCGAGTAGCAGTCCCCGTCGGGCTGTCGATCGGGCCAAGCAGGCCGTTGGCCGCTAGCAATCTTTCCGACGGTCGAGCGACTGATACCAACGGCGCGTGCCACCGCGCGCTGCGACATTCGGTCTTCGTTGAGCATCCGCTGCACGTCCCAGACCATGGCCTGCGTGATTCGCATCGTGTTTTCCCTGCACCTTTGAATGCCTGATTTCCTCGCAAAACTCCGCCGCGCGTCACTCGTCGTCGCCTTCGGGATCGAACCAGAAGTCGCCATATTCCGGGACCGGTTCGTCGTCGGCATCGAGTCCCCATTCGTCGTCACGCCGCTGGAGCTCGGCCGGGTCCGGCTCGTCGTCGTCCCAGTCGTCGGGCCAGTCTTCGGCTTCGAAACCTGGTGCGGTGTCGTCCGGAGGGCCTTCAAAATCGCCATCCGGCTCGCGAGTAGAAAGTTCCATAGCGCCCAGCCCTTGTAATGAACATGTGTTCACTTCTGGGACGGACTGTACGAATCGCGTGGCCTGTTTGCCAGCAAAAAATCACAACGATTTTTTGCACTTTTATGCACGACGCTAACGCTGCGAAACCTTGCGGAGTATGAGCGAAATAGGGCGGCTCGATTGACGACAAAAGAATTTGCTCGCTCGCGACCGATTTACACTCTTGGCACGGAAGGCCAGCCGATCAGGGACGCGATCTTTCCTAGATCCCGTAATTTCGCGCGACTTCCCTATGCCGTTGCCTTTGGAGATCGTGCAAACGACGCTCGGTGTCGTGTTTCTGGCGATGTTGGCCCTTGTGGGCGAAATCTTGCTTCGCCAGCCGTAGCGACGATCTTCCGTAACCTAGACGCGACATCCTCGCCGACGTTGCGACGGCGATATACTGAAACGTCTGCCGAGGCTCACAAACCCTCGGCCTCGATGTGCCAGGGATGCTGCGCTCGTGCTCGTCGAAACCCAACTGCTGACGAAGCGCTATCGCAAAGTCGACGCGCTGGTCGATTGCAGCCTGGGCATCCCCGCCGGCGAAGTGTTCGGTTTGCTGGGTCCCAACGGCTCCGGCAAGACCACGCTGCTGCGACTGCTGATGGGCTTTTTGCGACCGACCTCCGGCAGCGCGACCATCGACGGCCTCGACTGCTTTCGGCAATCGATCAACGTGCATCGCCGCGTGGCCTATCTACCGGGTGACGCTCGGCTATGGCGGAGCATGAGCGGTCGCGAAGTGCTGAAGTTCTTTGCTCGCATCCGCGGCGGCGATCAATCGCGTCGCTCCGAGCAGCTGGCCGAGCGATTGCAACTCGACCTGTCGCGAGCGGTCGGCAACATGTCGACAGGAATGCGGCAAAAGCTCGCGCTCGCCACGGTCATCGCATCCGACGCTCCGTTGCTCATCCTCGACGAACCGACGTCGAACCTCGATCCCAACGTTCGGGCGGAAGTTGTCAGCCTGGTTGCCGAAGCAAAGGCTGCGGGGCGAACCGTCCTGTTCTCGTCCCACGTACTGGACGAAGTTGAACGCACCTGCGACCGCGTGGCGATCTTGCGTGCCGGTCGGTTGGTCCACCTGCAACCCATGGCTGCCCTGCGAAAGCAACACCGCATCCGGGCATCGCTGGTGGGAACCATGGGCGACGTTCCGCCACAGTTGGCGGG
>DASZPI010000819.1:0-2945 GCA_035550355.1 Pirellulales bacterium | reverse complement strand
AAGTTGCGGCTCGACGAGTACGGCGACCCGGAGATCGCCACGCGCATCGCGCAATACGAGCTGGCGTTCCGCATGCAGGCGTCGGTGCCCGAGTTGACCGACGTCTCGAGCGAGCCGGACGAAGTGTTCGAGCTGTACGGGCCCAACTCGCGCACGCCGGGCACGTTTGCCGCCAACTGCTTGTTGGCGCGCCGCCTGGCCGAGCGCGACGTGCGGTTCGTGCAACTGTTCCACATGGGCTGGGACCAGCACTCGACGCTGCCGAAGCAAATTCGCGGCCAGTGCAGCGATACCGACCAGGCCTCGGCGGCGCTGATTATCGACTTGAAACGGCGCGGGCTGCTCGACGATACGCTGGTGGTGTGGGGCGGCGAGTTCGGCCGCACGGTGTACTGCCAAGGTGAATTCACCGCCACGAACTACGGTCGCGATCATCACCCGCGCTCGTTCACGGTGTGGCTAGCCGGCGGCGGCGTGCGGCCGGGGCTGACCTACGGCGCAACCGACGATCACAGCTACAACATCGTCGAGAACCCGGTGCACGTGCACGACCTGAACGCGACGATCCTGCATTGCCTGGGGATCGATCACAAGCGGCTGACGTTCAAGTTCCAGGGCCGCAACCATCGGCTGACCGACGTCGAAGGAAGCGTGGTGCAAGGGATTTTGGGATGACGCTGCGCGGCGCCAGGGAGGGTGGACCGAGCGCAGCGAGGCCCGCCCGCGGTTGCGAATTCGGCTTGATGGGCCTCGCCGCGGCGGCGCGACCCGTCCGGCGGCCGCTGAACTGGGATTGTCGGGGCGATGCTCGTCTCGCATACTGGCGGCTTCCATGGTCGGACTTCGCCCTCATGTTCTCGACGCCAAGCAAAAGCTGGCCGCCGGCCGCGCGAAGTTGGAAGCGCGCCATCGCAAGGGCTCGCCCGGCATCCAGGTGTGCCGCGCCTGCACCGAGCTGTTCGATTCGATCGTGCTCGGCCTGTTCAACCAGGCGCTGGTCGATTTGAACGAAGCGGGGCCCGAGGGGCTGGCGTCGCAGGTGGCGTTGGTGCCGCACGGCGGTTACGGCCGCGGCGATGTCGCGCCGTATTCCGATGTCGATTTGATGTTCTTGTACCATCCTGCGGCCGAGGAACGGATCAAGCCGTTGGCCGAGCGGATGGTGCGCGAGGTGTTCGACGTGGGATTGGTGCTGGGTCAAAGCGTGCGCACGCCGCGCGAGGCGTGCCAGTTTGCGCGCAGCGACGCCACGATCCGCACGTCGCTGATCGAGTCGCGCTGGCTGGCCGGCAGCGAGGACGTGTACGGGCAGTTCAACCGCAGGTTCAAGCGCGACGTGTCGCGCCGGCAGGCCAGCACGCTGGCAGCCATGGAAGAAGCGCGGCACGAAGAACGCTCGCAGTACGACGAGACGGTGTACCTGCTGGAGCCGAACCTGAAGCGTTCGCCGGGCGGGCTGCGCGACATTCAAATGCTGCGCTGGATCGGCTTCGTGCGCTACGGCGTGGCGAGCCCCGACAGCTTGCGGCTGCGCGGCGTGCTCAGCCCGGTCGATCATGACGCGCTGCTGCGCGCCTACGAGTTTCTACTGCGGCTGCGCAACGAGCTGCACTTCTCGGCCAAAAAAGCCAACGACGTGCTCGACCGCGCCGAGCAAATGCGGATTGCCGAGACGTTCGGCTATCCCGGCACCGAAGGGTTGCTGCCGGTCGAGCAATTCATGCGCGAGTATTTCCGCATGACGAATGCTGTGCGCAACATCACGGCCCGTTTTGCGGCCAGCGCTCGCGGCGGATCGTGGTGGCTGGCGGCGTTGGCGCCGCTGGTCAGTCACCAGTTCGAAGGCGATTTTCGGGTCGAACCGCGGCAAATCTCGGCCAACCGCCGCGGGCTGGAAAAAGTGCAGCGCAGCCTGGTCGAGATCCTGCGGCTGGCGGACCTGGCGAACCTGTACAACAAGCCGATCGCGCACGCCACCTGCGAAGCGATCCGCGCCGCCGTGCCGAACCTGGGCGACGAGGTAACGCCCGATGCCGCGGCGCGATTCCTGTCGCTGATGAATCAACGCGCCCGCCTGGGAGAAATGCTGCGCACGCTGCACGAGATGGGAGTGCTCGAAAAGCTGATCCCCGCGTTTACCCACGCGCGCTCGCTGCTGCAATTCAACGTGTATCACAAGTACACGGTCGACGAGCACTCGCTGCGCGCGGTCGAAGCGGCCACCGACTTTGCCAACGACGCGGGGCCGCTGGGCTCGGTCTACCGGCATCTGAAACGCAAGTGGCTGCTGCACCTGGCCCTGCTGTTGCACGACTTGGGCAAGGGGTTTGTCGAGGACCACAGCGAGGTGGGGCTGCGGATTGCCGAGCAGGTGAGCCAGCGACTGTATCTAAAGCCGGCCGACGCCGAGATGTTGAAGTTCCTGGTGCACAAGCACTTGTTGATGTCGCACCTGGCGTTTCGCCGCGACACCAGCGACAACGAGCTGCTGGTGCGACTGGCCGTCGACGTGGGCTCGCCCGAGACGCTGGAAATGCTGTACGTGCTGACCGCGGCGGACCTGGCGGCGGTCGGGCCGGGGGTGCTCAACGCGTGGAAGGTGGAGGTGCTGACCGACCTGTTCCGCCGCACCATGCAACACCTGGGCGGCGAAGACCCGACCGGCGAATCGGAGATGCGGCTCGAGCATCGCCGCCAGGCCGTGCTCGACCAACTGCGCGACGAGCCGGAACGCGGCTGGTTTGAAAAGCAGATCGACGCCTTGCACGGCTCGTACCTGTCGGCGACGGCCCCCGCGACGATTGCCGACGACCTGCGCCCGCTCCGCAAGCTGGGCCCCGACGATGCCGTGGCCCGCGGCCGGTACCTGCCCGAGACGCACACCACCGAATACACGGTGGGCACGTACGAGCGGATCGCGCCGGGCATCTTCTCGAAGCTCACCG